>CAYNHC010000070.1:0-14425 GCA_964396705.1 uncultured Paludibacter sp. | reverse complement strand
AACAACCCCAAGCCCAACCTCTCCCTAAATCCCTCTCCCAAGGAGAGGGACTTTGACAATTGCAACGTTGGAACTTTTTACGTCATTCTATTTTTCCTTTGTTTTCAATAGATATTGTAATTTATTGATAGCTAAATTTAGTCTTTGTTTTTTAATATATTTGCAGTAGTAAATCCAAATATACGTCTATCAAAACCAAACTTACTTTAAATCAAGTCCTTATGAAACAGTACAAGAAACAACTATACATAGTTGGGATATTTTGGATTTTACTTTCCCAAAGTATTATTGGACAGTCGTCGTATATTTTTCATCATTTGGACACAAAAGATGGTCTTTCAAATAATACTGTAAAAGCCTTTTTGAGAGATAGCTACGGTTTTCTATGGATAGGCACAGAAGCCGGACTAAACAGATATGATGGATATCGCTTTAATGTTTACACAACGCATTTTGGTGTTCCTAAATCATTAGTTACAAATGACATCATGGATTTGCAAGAAGATGGTTTAGGCAATATATGGGTTTACTTCGGATACACCTACATGGTTTATGATAGAGAAAAGGATTGCTTTGACCCAGATTTTAAACATTTACTACTTGATTTAGGTATCCAGTCCGAAGAAAATAGTAGAGTTTATGTTGATAAAAAACGCAACCTTTGGGTATTCAATAAAAGTAAAGCATTTTTTTATAATATTCAAAAAAAAACAAAATCAGCATTCAATCTAAAGATTCCATTCACCGAAACTATTATGACTAATATAACTGACAATGGGGATTGTTTGTACACAATTTTAAAGTCGGGTGTATGTTGGCAAATGAATAAAAATACTGGTGTACAGACTTTAATACAAATCCCGGATTTTATAAAACCGGAAATTGCTAATGGACGTAATAGGATTTATGCTGATAGCAATAATGGATTATGGTTCAGTTCAAGTTTATCAGACCAGATTTTGTATAAAAGGAGTTCAAGTCAGGAATGGGAAATAATTAATTTAAGTTCGGAAATAAAATCTGTAAGTAACGTAATAACGAGTATTATTGAGAATAAAAACGGACAGATATGGATTGGGACAGACCACAAAGGAATATTTGTCTATGATAAAATTCAAAATACTATAACAAATATTATAAACAAACCATCGACATACACCAGCTCATCTTCTAATAGTGTACAATGTTTATATATGGACAATAACGAAACTATTTGGGTTGGACATAATAAAAAGGGACTCTCATTTTATCACGAAAGTTTTCGCAATTTCATCAACTTTCAACATCCTGAATGTTCGGATATTACTAAAATAATAGAAGATCATTTGGGTAATATATGGTTAGGAACAGATGGGAATGGGGTATATGTGAAGGCATCACATTCAGATAGTAATGTAAAAAAACTCCCTATACCAAACACGGCTGTAGTTTCAATGTTAGAGGATCGAAAGGGGCGTGTTTGGATTGGTACATATATGAAAGGACTGTTTTGTTTTGAAAATGGCAAAATAGTACAATACACTACAAAAAACAGCAAATTATCCAGTAACAACATTTGGGGACTAAAGGAAGATAGATATGGAAATATATGGATAGGCACACTGGGAGGAAAAATTCAATTATTGCAAGCGGACTCCAACGATTTTCAGTCTATTATTTCACCCTTTAATACCAAAGATTTTGTAATGGACATGTTTTATGATGGTGGCGACAAAGTGTATATTGGAACGGTTTATGGACTATCGGTTATTGATATTACAAATAACAAAAGGACTACATATTATGGAAATAAACGGGGAAGTTTACCTTTTAAGCAAATGAAAATTTCGAATGTTTATAAAGATAATAACGGTGTTATCTGGCTTGGTCATAGTGATGGACTGACCATTTGGGATCAAAAACAGGATACACTTTACAACTTCTCCAAAGAAAATGGATTGTGCGATAATTCCATAAGAGACATAACAGAAGACAACCTTAAAAACATCTGGATTACAACAAGTAACGGACTTTCCATATTAACTGTTAAGCGCGAGCTAAATGATATTTTAACTATTACGAGCAAAAATTACTCTGTAAAAGATGGTTTAAAAGATACTTATTTCAATAGTCATTCCATCTGCAAACTGCGGAGTGGAGATATTCTGCTGGGAAATGCTGAAGGCTATAATATTTTAAATCCAAATAAAATGGCTGAAAAAGATCAACCGCTGGCCAAAGTTATATTTACCGGATTAACCGTAGGAAAAGATAATATTCAAGTTGATTCTATTTATAATGGTCATAAATTACTCGAAAACTCAATGGAACTGACCAAAGAGTTAACATTCAATTATAATGACAAGCTAATCTCTTTGCAATTTACAACCGGTGATTTATTGAATTCGGACAAAGTAAAATATGTTTATCAGATCGAAGGATTTAATAATCAGTGGATACCAATACTTGAAAATAAAATCATAATATCTTCATTACCAGCCGGGAAATACAGACTTCTGATAAAAGCTTGCAATAGCGATGGCATTTGGAATGACGAACCCACGATATTGAACATAAAAGTTACCCCTCCGTTTTATGCTTCCATTTGGGCCTATATTTTATATACATTTTTAATCATTGGTTTATTAATTTACTATTTACGAAAAAAAGAAGAGCGACATAAAGTCAAATTGGAACAACAGCGTATCCAGTTGGATCACGAGAAAGAAATACACATCACTGAAATGAAATTGAGGTTTTTTACCAACATTAGTCACGATTTGCGAACACCTCTTACGCTCATTATTACCCCGTTACAGATACTGATGAATGACACAACGAATGATGTAATGCGTAAAAAACTGGGTAATATTTATAAAAATGCGCAACAGCTACTAACATTAATAAACTCTTTGCTCGATTTCAGAAAATTAGATGTTGGTGCAGAAAGATTGAATTTAAAATCAGGCGATTTTGTCCATCTTGTCAGGGAAATTTATACTACATTTTGCATTTATGCCGATGAGCGGAATATAAACTTCTCCATGTTAAATGAAATGCAAAGCCTCACTATGCAATTCGATCAGGATAAAATACAGAAAACAATTACCAACCTGCTTTCAAACGCATTCAAATATACTCCCGATGGCGGAACTATCCGCATAAACATTTATCAACAAGCCGATTATGTTTGCTTGAGCATAACAGATTCGGGACAAGGTATTAGCAATGAAGAAAAGGAACACGTTTTCGAACGATTCTATCAGGCTCCTCAGAAACAAGAAAAGACAGGAAGTGGCATTGGTTTACATATTGCACATGGTTATATCAGTCTTCACGGAGGAAGCATTGATGTTGCTGATAATTTGCCCAAAGGCAGCATATTTACATTTAAAATTCCAATCATTGAAGTTGGAACGGTTGATAACGAGCAAGATGCAGAACCTGAAGATTCTACAAACAATATTCGGGAAGTTGAATTAGCAAATCGCCCCAAAAGTACTGAAAAACCAAAATTGTTATTTGTAGATGATAACAAAGATTTATGTGAATTTATTGAAGATAATCTCAGCAATGATTTTACAGTAATAACAGCTTTCAATGGTCAGGATGCATTGGAGAAATTGAATAAAAACGATGTAACAATTGTAGTGAGTGATGTGATGATGCCTGTGATGAGTGGCACTGAACTTTGTAATAAGATAAAAAACAACATCTTATTGTCGCATATTCCGGTTATTTTGTTGACTGCCCGTACGGCTGAAGAACATAAAATTGAAGGATTAGAATTAGGAGCCGATGATTATATTACCAAGCCGTTTAACTTTGATATTCTCAAACTTCGCATTCAAAAATTTGTTGAATGGACAGAGAAAGCTCACCAGGTTTTCCGTCAGAAGATAGATGTTTCACCTTCTGAAATTACAATAACTTCGCTGGATGAAAAACTAATCGAAAAGGCTATCAAAGTAGTTGAAGAACACATGAGTGATTATGACTTTTCTGTTGAAACGTTGGGCGAAACGCTGGGTCTTAGTCGCGGGCATCTTTACAAAAAACTGATGGTTATTACAGGAAAAGGACCATCGGAATTCATACGAACTATCAGAATGAAGCGAGGACGTCAGCTCCTCGAAAAGAGCCAATTGCAAATTGCTGAAATAGCCTACGAAGTGGGTTATAATTCGCCTAAAAGGTTTACGGTGAATTTCCGCGAAGAGTTTGGAATATCGCCTTCAGAGTATCTACGGACTCTGAAACAACAGCAAAATGAGCAATAATACATTTGCGACCCTATTGTAAGACATAATGTCTCCTGTGATAATTTTAGATACTGTAATTTTACAGCATCATTTATGATTTGACGAATCAGCTTCTTTGGAGCTATGATTTTCATGTTAGTTACATTATAAATGAGCTTGTACTTTAAATAGAAATAAATCACAGACTTCATTATGCAAATGTCATTTAGAAAATCAGTTCTGATTTTGCTAACTATCGTAACATCTTGTTTGGCGGGTAATTCATCCGGATACAAGAATCCCATTATTTCTGGTTGCCATCCCGACCCAAGTATTTGTAAAGCTGGTGAAGACTATTATCTGGTAACCAGCAGCTTCGAATACTTTCCCGGTGTTCCTTTGTTTCATAGTAAAGATTTGATACATTGGGAACAAATTGGTCATTGTCTGACCCGCACCTCACAATTGCCGCTTCATAAATGTGGTGTTTCCGGTGGAATTTACGCTCCTACCATCCGTTATTACAAGGGCATTTTTTACATGATTACAACAAATGTTTCCAGAGGAAATTTTATTGTACATACCAAAGATCCGAGAGGAGAATGGTCGGATCCTGTATGGCTTCAACAAGCCGGAATCGATCCATCGCTCTACTTCGAAGATGACAAATGTTATTTGACCGTTAATCCCAATAACACCATTTATTTATCGGAAATAAATCCTTTAACCGGAGAACAAATAACCTCAAACAAAGCCATTTGGACTGGAACAGGAGGTCGTTATCCTGAAGCTCCCCATATTTACAAAAAAGATGGTTGGTATTACCTGATGATATCAGAGGGCGGTACTGAGTATGGCCACAAAGTAACCATTGCCAGAAGTAAAAATATTGATGGACCTTATGAATCGAATCCGGCCAATCCAATATTAACGCATTCAAACGTAAACGCTCAATCAAATCCTATTCAGGGCACCGGGCATGCCGATATGGTTCAGGCTGATGACAACTCATGGTGGATGGTGTGTTTGGCATTCAGACCACAGTCGGGTCAACATCATTTATTGGGTAGAGAAACATTCCTGACTCCCGTAAATTGGGAAACAAATGCGTGGCCGGTTATCAACGGAAACGGGACTATTTATATGGATATGAATGTGCCAACCTTGCCTCTTAAACCCGTGAAAGAAGTTCCCTACTCTACCGATTTTTCTGAGAAAAAATTAGGTTTTGAATGGAATTATCTTCGAAATCCACAAGAGCAGAACTATACCTTAACGGAAAAACCCGGCTTTTTACGTTTGAAAGCTACTGCCGTAAAGTTAGATGATATAGACTCTCCAACTTTTGTGGGACGTCGTCAGGAGCATTTTAATTTCAATGCTACCACATCGTTAGAAATGTTTAAGGCTCAGGCTGGTGATGAATCTGGCATCACTGTTTTTATGAATAATATTTCGCATTACGATTTGGTCTTGCGCAAAGAGTCCGACGAAAAAAATAAAATTATGCTCCGCTATCGTTTGGGTGCAATGACTCACATAGCCAAAGAAATCTGTGTTCCTGTCGGGAAAGTTACATTTCAGGTAAAGAGTGAAAGCAATTATTATTCATTTGCGTATTCGTTGGACGGGAAGAGTTATGAAAGTATCGGCAAAATGGATGTGCGTTATTTGAGTTCAGAAACTGCAGGAGGTTTCACAGGGATTTATTTAGGTCTATTTTCTACGTCAGAAAGAAAAACAACTGAAACATACACTGATTTTGATTGTTTTACATATACTGATAAATAGTAATTCCCAATAATTAAAAGTAAATATAAACTTAAAAATCAACTAATAAGTCTGAAAATCATGAAACATAACTCTCTCAAAATGTATTTATTAATCGTTCTACTAAGTTGTTTTGCAACATCAGCAATAGTGGCGCAAGATATAAATATTACTATTAATGCTACTGTAAACAAAAAAAAGGTATCGCCATATATCTATGGTCGCAACAATACTTTTGACAAACCGGCACAATTTTATAAAGATGCAGGATTGCGATTTGCCCGTATGAACGGAGGTAATAATGCTACCAAATACAACTGGAGAAAAAAAATATCAAGTCATCCCGATTGGTATAATAACGTTTATAATAATGATTGGGATAAATCTGCGAAAGATGTTTCTACAACTTATCCATACATGCAGCAAATGTATGCATTTCAGCTTATTGGAAGAGTTGCTTCGAGTAAAAACTATAATTTTAACGATTGGGGTTATAATAATTCAAAGTACTGGGAGGGAGTTGGTTGGAATTTAGCCGGTGGTGGTGTTATTGATACTATTGATGGTGTGATTACACTTGCGAAAGAAGGCGACCCTAGTCTTTATACTCAGGAATGGCCTGCAGATTCAACAGTTGCAATCTTAAATCATTGGTTTGGTTCAAATGGCCTGAAATTAAAGAAAGAGCCATTTCTATACTGGAACATGGATAACGAATCGGATGTGTGGAACGGAACCCATAGCGATGTAATGAAGACGCTGATATCTGCGTCTGCATACATGGATAATTATATTAATATTGCTAAAAAAGCCCGTGCTTTGTTTCCCGAAATTAAAATTTGTGGTCCGGTTACAACAAGTGAATGGCAATGGTTTAAGTGGGGAAACGAATCGATACGGATAAATGGGAAATATTATAGTTGGCTTGAGTATTTTATAAAAAGATGTGCTGATGAAGAGAAAGCTTCCGGAATTAGAGTGCTCGATGTTCTTGACATTCACAATTATCCCTGGGCAAAAAATGGAGATGTAGATGCTTTGCAATTGCATAGAATGTATTACGATACCGAATATAATTACCCTGGTGCAAACGGTCTGTTTACAATAAACGGCGGCTGGGACACCCGGATTACTAAAGAATATATATTCAAACGCATCAATGATTGGTTAACACTATATTATGGGGAGAATCATGGTATTACTTGCGGAGTTAGCGAGTGGAGTCCTGCCACTACCGAGTCAAACACAAGCGCTACTGCAGTTGTTTATGCCTCACATTTGGGCACTTTTGCAAATAATGGTGTTGAACTTTTCACGCCCTGGACATGGATGAATGGAATGTGGGAAACTTTACACCTTTTCAGTAGGTATGCTCAGGAATACAGTATTTCCAGTGTTTCTTCGCTCGAAAATACAGTTTCTGCTTATTCCACAATAAACGAAGTGGCTGACTCGATGACAGTTATTATAGTAAACAAGGACTTGAGTGCTGCGAGAAATGTTACTGTTAATCTAAATAATTTTCCCGTTACTGATGGAAATTATACGACGTTACAATTATCCTCGCTACCCACAACTGAAACCTTCAAGTCGCATACAAGTAATGCTCTGAAATTAAACGCCGTAACGGTCAATTCAAATGCTTTCACAGTTTCTGTTCCGGTTTTATCTGTAACTGCAGTTGTTTTAAAGTCCACAACAACAGGAATCAAAATTCATGATAGTCAGTCTGATTTAATAAAGGTTTTTCCTAATCCGGCGAATACTCAATCAAATATCAGTTTAGCTTCGAACGTAGCAGAACCAACTGAAGTTGTTGTTTATGATAATACCGGACGTATGATAAATACTTCGAAAGTGGATTATGACGGATGTTCTCCAATATCATTAAACATGTCATCTATTGCAAATGGCTTTTACCTTTTGTCGGTTAAGAATTCTCGGATTTCGGCTACAAAAAGCTTTGTTATAAAGCGGTAAGAAAAAGAGTTTTATCTATTACAAAAAACATAAAAACGTGAAATTAAAGCAGCTAATTATTTAACCAGAAAGCCTAAAGAATTATTTTTTATACAGATGAGACATTTAAAGTCTTTGTTTGATACAAAATGATACCATCATCAAATACATTAGCTATTAATTTTGCAGTTATCTAATAGACATATTTTCAATATCAAAAATTGACCTTAAAATTTATATAAATGCAATCGATATGAAAAAACATATTTTGATTATTTTATTTTCACTTTTATGCATCTCTGTTTTTTCTCAGAACAGAATCATTGGATTAGTTGTAGATGAAAAAGGTGAACCTTTAGTTGGAGTTAGTATTATCGAAAAATCACAGGTTGATTCGAAAACGAATGGAACAATCACTGATTTTGATGGAAAGTTTATTTTAACAACAAAACAACCACAGGGAACATTATTGTTTACCTATATAGGATACACTTCGGTAACCAGAATATTTAAATCATCGGAAACTATTCGCGTTATTATGAAAGAATCCAAAAATGATTTGGAAGAAGTAGTGGTAACAGGTTACATGTCGCAGAAAAAGATAAGTGTTGTTGGTTCTGTAGCCACAGTAACCACAAAAGAACTTGTTCAAAGTCCTGCTGCGAATTTAAGTAATGCTTTGGCCGGAAGATTAACCGGATTAACAACAGTTCAAAACACAGGACAACCAGGAAAAGATGATGCATCGTTATATATTCGTGGACGTAGCACATGGATTAACGCCAGTCCTTTATTTATTGTGGATGGCGTTGAGCGCGAAAATTACACGCAAATTGATGCCAATGAAGTAGAATCAATTTCTATACTTAAAGATGCTGCCGAAACAGCTGTTTACGGAGTACGTGGTGCAAACGGGGTAATTATTATTACAACCAAGCGTGGAAAAGAAAAGAAGCCGGTTGTAAGTATGTCTGCTCAAGTTGGATTTCAGCAACCTATTAATTTGCCATCCTATTTAAACTCCTATAATACTGCAATGTTGCGAAACGAAGCATACCTGAATGATGGATATGCCGTCGATAAACTTCCTTTTCAGCCGGCAGCACTTGATGCTTTTAAAAACCACACCGACCCGTATCATTACCCTGATGTAAATTGGTACAAAGAAGTTATAAAGGAAGTTGTACCACAGGCTCAATATAATTTCAACATACAAGGTGGAACCAAAACTGCACGTTATTTTTTGTCAACCGGATATTTATTTCAGGACGGTTTGTTCAATACAAACATGAAAAAAGACTATAATACAAATTTCAGATACGACAGATTCAATTTTCGTACAAATTTGGATATAGATTTATCAAAAGACTTTACCCTCTCGCTAGGAGTTACAGCACGTATGGAGGATACAAATGAACCCGGTGCAACAGGTTTTACCAGTGGTGAAATCCAAACAGTATTTGGAGCTCTTACACGTACCACACCTTACGAAACACCAATACTTCAGGAAAACGGGAAACCGGGTGTAGGACCTGCCGGAGTTAATCCATGGTTGCAAGTGAATGGATATGGATATACTCAAAACAAGAAAGATGTGGTAGAGACTACTTTAAGTTTAAACTATAAATTAGATAAAATAACAAAAGGCTTGTTTGCCAAAGCATTAATGTCATACGACAGCTATATTACGGAACAAAAAGTTTTTTCAAAAAAATCTGCCGTATATAGATTAGATTCCGGTCCTGATGAAGAAGACAGTTACACTGTTTTTAGCGAAGATACAAATGTTAAATACACGGGTGGTTACATGAATAGTTATGCCAAGTTTTATGCTGAAGGATCATTAAACTATGCCCGCAAATTTGGCGATCATAACGTTACCGGATTGTTGCTCGGGAATATGGAAGATAAAACCTATAGCGGTGTATATATTCCATATAGAAATATGGGACTTGTAGGTAAAGTGTTGTACGATTACAAACAAAAATATTTTGGCGTAATAAATATTGGATATAATGGTTCAGAAAATTTTGCCCGCGGAAAACGTTTTGGTTTTTTCCCTGCATTTGGTGCAGGCTGGGTTGTTTCGAATGAGGATTTCTTCACAAACATGTCTGATGTTGTTAGCTTTCTGAAGTTGAGAGCAACTTATGGTTTGGTGGGTAATGATAAAATCGGTGGAGGCAGATTTATGTACACCGAAGAATATTCAACCAGAAATGGTTGGGTAGCGCCTTCAATTCCTTCCTTTGGCGTAAATCCTCAAGAAGTAAATATTATTACCTTAACTCGTATTGCAAATCCTGGTTTAACATGGGAAAAATCAAACAAGTTTAATTTTGGTGTTGATGCAAACTTTTTTAACGACCATTTAACTACAAATTTTGACGCTTTCTACGAAAACCGATGGGATATTTTGATGGATAGAAATTCCATTCCTTTATATCTAGGTGTTACACCTCCGTCGGCAAATATTGGAAAAACTCGTAATATCGGTTTTGAACTTGAAGCAAAATACTCTAATAAAATTGGAAAAGATTTCAACTATTGGGTAAGAGGAACATGGAGTGTTGCAAAAAATACAATTATTGCAAAGGATGAACCTGTTAATAAAATACCATGGCAAAAAGAAGAAGGAAATCCAATTGGTCAATTCTACGGATATCAGGTACTCGGTTTTTTTGATATTACTGACTTCAATGAAGATGGAACTTTAAAAAATGAATATGCCAGACAATTAGTTGGTGAAGCCCCTAAACCGGGAGATTTCCATTATAAAGATGTAAATGGAGATGGTGTAGTAGATGACCGCGACAAAACAGCTATTGGCTTTTCGGATATACCGATTGGGAATGTAGGATTGTCATATGGTTTTGATTGGAAAGGCTTAGATTTTAGCATGTTATGGCAGGGCTCCTATGATGTTAGCTTGAAAATTGGTGCTGAGATGTTATATGAATTCTGTGAAGGAGGTAAAGTTCAGGATTTTCATATGAACCGTTGGGCATATTATACCGATCCTTTTACAGGAGAATTAGTTGATACAAGGGCTACAGCAACATATCCAAGATTACATTCTCAAAGTTCCAGTCCTAACTGGACAACGAATGATTTTTTCCTTTATAACTCAAGTTACATAAAGTTACGAAATGTAGAAATTGGTTATGAACTTCCCATCCCACAATTGAAATTATTAGGGATTAGCAGATTAAGGTTATATGTAAACTCAAATAATTTACTGACAATATCAAGAGTTAAACAAGTAGATCCTGAAGGTCCCGGATACGGTAGTAACAGAGAAAGAGGATGGAGCTATCCTCAATTAACTCTATATAATACAGGAATTAGTGTAACGTTCTAATAATTTTTAAAATGAAAAAATCAATTATATTTTCGATTCTAATGCTTTCATTTATTTTCATGTCGTGTGAAGATTATTTGGATAAGAAAGCAAGTGCCACAATGACGGGCGAACAGGTATTTAGCGATCCGAATTTATTTCAAAAATTTGTGGATGATATATATACTTATTATCATTATTGGCCGGGTGATTGGGCTTGCCAGTCATTTGGAGGGATAGGTCGTATTGCATATTCTTCGTTTGATGGAGCCACTGATTTAGCTGAAGCTTCAAGAGCCGTTGCCGGAACAAATGCGAGTTTTAATCTTGGCAACTGGTCGCCAAGTGCTTACGGAGCACAAGTAGAGTTAATATGGCCTTGGGCTGGAAGTTATGCAGCTATACGCCGATGCAATGTAGTGCTCGAAAAAGTGGAAAGTGTACCGGATCTTTCAGTTGAAAAAAAGAATGCAAATAGAGCAGAAGCTTTGTTTGCTCGATCTTTCTTCTATTTTGAACTTATAAAAAGATATGGTGGCGTTCCATATGTTACCAAATCTCTTACTGAAACAGATAGTATGAATTTTGAAAGACAACCTTATGATACTTGTGTTGCAAAAATTGTTAATGATTTAGAAACTGCCCTTCCTTTATTACCTGTTACCAGATCTAACTCTGAATTTGGCCGACCTACAAAAGGAGCCGCTTTAGCTCTTAAAGCAAAAGTATTACTGTATGCTGCAAGTCCATTAAATACAGATCCATATACAATAAATATCGGAGAGCGTGATCCCAAGTATTATTATAATGAAAAACCGAATACACCGGCAGAGATACATCAGAAATGGGTTGACGCCGCTAAAGCAGCATATGATGTAATTGAATTTTCTACTGTCAATTCCAATTTATATGCATTAGCCGATTCCGCTCGCTACACAGATGTATTTTACGGTGACCCTACAAATAAAGAGATTATTTTCAGCAGGATTGATGGTAAATTTGCTTTTGACGGCTCAAAAGCATTAATGGGCTGGATAGGCTTTCTACATGTTGGTGCATCAAAAGGTTATGGAGGTAGTGCAGGTACTTATCCTACTCAAAACTTAATAGATATGTACGAAATGCAAGATGGTAGTATTCCAATTATCGGGCATAATGAAGATGGTTCACCAATTATTAATCCGGCTTCAGGTTATAGCGACGAACGTATGTGGGAAAACCGTGACTTGCGACTTAAAACTGTTGCTTTGTGCAATCAGGATATGTGGCAGGATCGTAAAGTTCAAATTTGGTTCGATAAAAATAATCCTGCAATAAGCGGCTCAGAGATGAAAGATGCACAGGATTATACCACAACGGGTTATTTGGCTAAAAAGTTGTGGCCTGAAGAATTGCGTGAAGGAAAAACTGCATCTGTTGTTATTAACTGGACATGGTTCAGATATACTGATGTTATTCTGTGGTATGCCGAAGCCATGAATCAGGCTTTTGGCCCTGATGGAGATGGATTAGGAAATGGATATAATGCTCGCTGGGCTTTAAATAAAATCAGAAACAGAATGAACCCAACACGACCCAATTTAAAGGACGTTAAGGCGACTAATAAAGAAGAATTTCAAGAAAGACTGGAAAATGAACGTGCAGTTGAATTTGTTTATGAAGAACAACGCTGGTGGGATATTATCAGATGGAAAAAAGGCGATGACGTTTTCAATAAACCTGTTTACGGTGTTAGAATATACCGAAATTCAACTTCACCTTTAAGTTTTGAAATTACACGCAGGAAAATAGAAAACAGGGTGTTTTACAATTACATGCATAAATACCCTATTCCTTACACTGAGATTGAGAAAAGCCCCAAACTAAAACAAAATCCGGGTTGGTAAAGTAATTAACAATAAGTATTTAATGTAATTTCAAGAAAACATAATATTATGAAATTGTTTCAATCACATATTAGTTCACATAAAAAAAGTATTTCATTTCTATTCCTCAATTTATTCATTGTAGCACTTTTTGCTCAGTCAAGCTATGATAATTTAACAGGAATAGTAACAGATAATAATGGAAATGTATTACCCGATGTTTCAATAAGCATTCAGGAATCAACTATTAATGCAATATCAGATAAATCCGGGAAGTATTCAATTTTTGCTATTTCGGGTGATATTCTCACTTTTTCATTGCCCGGATATAAAACGGTGACAAAAGAGATAGAAAAAAACTCTACAATTTTAAATGTCAGTCTGACACAATTACAATTTGGAAATACAGAACAGGATGTTGTGCCTGTAGCTTATTCAAATAAAAACAAGAGAGAATTGACATCTTCCGTTTCAATGGCATCGTACGATGACTTTAGTAAACGAAAAGATGTAAATACAATGAACAATCTTGGAGGTTTAGTAAACGGTATGATTGAACTCTCTACGGGTTGGTCTGATACAGGTTTAGGAACATCTTTTTATGTTAGAGGGCTGAAAACCACCAACTCAAATAATGCACCACTGGTATTAGTTGACGATGTTGAACGTACTTTTGGTCAGTTGAATGTGAATGAAATTGAATCAATTTCCGTATTGAAAGATGCTTCAGCGCTGGCTATTTATGGAAACAGGGGTGGTAACGGAGCAATATTAATCAGAACAAAACGGGGAAAAATCAATAAACGCGAAATTATTGTCAATGCTCAGTCAGGAATGGCACGGTTTGAGCGAATGCCTCAAATGTTGAATGCCTATGATTATTCACGTTTATACGACCAAGCTCAATTATTGGATGGAGTAGCTCCCGAAAATTTAAAATACTCCGAAACTGCTATTCAAGGATATAAAGATGTCGTAAATGGTGTAGTCGGCGCAGATGCCCTCAAATATCCGAATGTGGATTTTTATCAGGAATTTCTTAAGCCAATTACGATGCAACAACAATATGATCTTACTATGACAGGTGGAAATGATGTTGCAAAATACTTTGTTTTGTTGGGATTAATGAATCAGGAAGGAGCGTACAAATATGGTGACAATGGCTTCTATCGTGTTAATTTCAGATCAAATATCGATGTTAACCTGAATTCAAATCTGGTAGCCAGCATGAATATGTCCGGTCGAATTGAACATCAGAACACTCCCGGAGG
>CAYNHC010000069.1:0-14543 GCA_964396705.1 uncultured Paludibacter sp. | reverse complement strand
ATTGGAATAATGGTTGATGGATTGCAGCAAAGACATATCGATGAATTGTGGAATACCTTAGACGATAAAGGATTGAAACGGTTTGTACGCGATGGAGCTAATTTCATCAATATGCAATACAATATAGTTTCGGCAGGAAATGCATCGGATGTTGCGAATATAATGACCGGAACTACTGCATTTTACAATGGAATTACGGGTAATTTTATGTTCGACCGTAAAACAGGAAATGTCCAGACAATACTTCAGGACGACAACCAGTTTGGCATTGGAACAACTCAAAAATTATCGGCTCATAATCTTCAATGTTCAACTATAGCCGACGAATTGAAAATGGCTTATCCTGACAAATCGAAAACGTACTCGGTTGCAGTTCAACCCGAAAATGCTATTATGTTGGGCGGACATACGGCCAATAGTGTAACGTGGATTGATGATGTCAATTTAAAATGGGTAACTACAGGTTATTACTCCGAGGGATTATCGCGTTGGGCTGATGAAATGAATATCAATGGAGATTTTAAAAGTATTTCATCTCGTAAATGGGAACCAATTTTTCCATTACGATCCTATTGGGCAAGCCGAATGTCAACTAATAAGGCTGTAAGTTTTGAATATACTCCAACTGAAAAAAAAATAAAGAAAACATCTGAAACCATTATAAGAACTACTCCATCGGCCAATGCATTAGTTGCCGAACTTGGTTTAAAAATTCTAATGAACGAAAATTTAGGTAATGATATTTATCCTGATATGCTGATGATGCAATTTACGGTTCGTACTCCTAAGGAAAAATTAAATTCGCTTATTTCGACAGAAAAGGAAGATATTTATATTCGATTGGACACCGAAATTCAAAATTTTATACAAAAAGTAAATCAAAAGCTTGGAGTCGAAAATGTGTTGTATTTTATGTTTGCAAATCAAACGGATGGTTATTCGCCTAACGAATTAGGTGAAAATAAAATTCCTGCCGGTTATTTTAGCGCCAACCGTTCTATGGCATTGCTAAACAGCTATTTGATGGCATTGTACGGTCAGGAAAACTGGGTGGTCAATTATTTCGGGAAAAATATTTATCTCAATAAAACTAAAATAGAAGAACGGAAACTGAACTTAAGGGATTTTCAAAAGGTTGTATGTGATTTTATGCTTGAATTTGAAGGAGTTCAGGCAGCATATACTCCAACCGACTTGATGACTATGGGAGGAGAAGATAACTCCGTACGAGGAAGAATGCGAAATTCTATTCATAAAAACAATGTAGGGGATATTGTATTAAGTTTAATACCCGGATGGCTTGAGTTAGATGAGAAATATGGTTTTATAGGCGAGTCCGGTGCAGTTATGCCCCGAACACCCTTTTATGTTTATGGTTGGAAAATCAAACCTCAAACCATCGAAAAATCGTATCTCACTATAGATATTGCTCCCACATTATCCCGAATAATAAATATTCCTTTTCCAAATGCTTGCATTGGAAAGTTAATGGAAGAAGTAATTAATAAATAAAAAAATAACTTTTTTGTCTTGGCTCATGGCTCTTGACTCTTGATTCTAAAAAAATGAAATATAATTTTGATGAAATAATTGACCGTAAAAATACTGATGCAGTTAAGGTAGAACGTTGTAAGGTTTTGTTTGGCACCGAGGATGTATTGCCTCTCTGGGTAGCTGATATGGATTTCAGAACTCCCGATTTTATAATCGAAGCAATTAATAAACGTCTCGAACATCCGGTGCTTGGTTATACGCAACCACCCCGAAATTTGTTGCCATTATTTATGCAATGGGTAAACGACCATCATCAATGGGAGTTGAAACGTGACTGGGTAGGATTTGTTCCCGGAATTGTTCCGGCTTTATCATTTGCTGTTCAAAGTCTTACAAATGTGGGTGATGAAATTATAGTTCAACCGCCGGTCTATTATCCGTTTTTTAATGTGGTGAAAAACAATCATCGTGCATTGATTAATAATACATTAATTGACGATGGTGAAAAATATGTAATGGATTTTGAAGATTTGGAGAAAAAAATTACGCCGAAAACAAAGCTGTTTATTTTATGTAATCCACATAATCCCGGAGGAAGAGTCTGGACGAGAATTGAACTTGAAAAATTAGCTGAACTTTGCGAAAAACATCAAATTACGGTTATTTCTGATGAAATTCATGCTGATATGGTTCTTCCCGGAAAAACTAAACATACGCCATTCGCTACTTTATCGGACTGGACAGCTGAAAATACGGTAACTTTTATGGCGCCAAGCAAAGTGTTCAATATGCCGGGTTTAATAAGTTCGTCGTATGTAATTAAGAATAAAACACTTCGCGAACAATTTGAAACTTTTCTTGAAGCTTCGGAGATGAATGCAGGCAATATTTTTGCATATACTGCCACTGTTGCCTGTTACGAGAAAGGAGAAAGCTGGAGGCAGCAAATGCTTGAATATGTAAATGATAATGTTGAGTTTGTTTCCGAATTTCTAAAAAGAAATATACCTCAAATTAAACCAATGATTCCCGAAGCTTCGTTTCTTTTGTGGCTCGACTGTAAGGAATTAGGTATGGAAACCGATGATTTATTCAGATTTTTTGTAGATAAAGCCGGCTTGGGTTTAAATAAAGGAACTATTTTTGGTGCCGGAGGTGAATATCACCTACGCATGAATGTAGCATGTTCACGTAAGATGCTTGAACAGGCAATGAATCAACTTAAAACAGCAGTTTATAGTAGGTAGTACTTTTATTTGTAAAACAAGTAAAACCCGAAACAATAATAAAGAATGGATGTAAAGATAGAATCGTCTTGGAAAGAAGTTTTGCAATCTGAATTTGACAAGGATTATTTTGTTCAACTAACTGAATTTGTCAGAAATGAATATCGGATAAAAACTATATTTCCGCCTGCACCTCTGATTTTCAATGCTTTTAATGCCTGTCCGTTCGATAAAGTTAAAGTAGTGATCATCGGTCAGGATCCTTATCATGGTCAGGGTCAAGCACATGGATTATGTTTTTCAGTAAACGAAGGCGTTGCTTTTCCGCCATCGTTAATCAATATTTTCAAAGAAATTGAACGTGATTTATCAATTCCAATGCCTGTTTCGGGCAATTTGACCCGTTGGGCTGAGCAGGGAGTGTTGTTGCTTAACGCAACTCTCACAGTGAGAGCTTATCAGGCAGGTTCACATCAAGGAAAAGGCTGGGAAACTTTTACAGATGCAGTTATTCGCATATTAGCTGAAAAAAAGGAGAATCTAGTTTTTATGCTTTGGGGCAATTATGCACAACAAAAAGGAAGTGTAATTAATCAGAACAAGCATTTGGTTTTAAAATCGGTTCATCCATCACCTCTGTCTGCTTATCGTGGGTTTATTGGGTGTGGTCATTTTTCTTCTACAAATAAATATTTGACAGAAAAAGGATTAGGTGCAATAAAGTGGTGAGAACAAAGAGCAAAGATTGAAGATTAAAGACATTCTCTCTATTCCCTTTCTTATTCCCCCTTCGGGGGTTAGGGGGCTGGATTAGGGGGCTAAAATTAAAATTATGAAAAAACTTAGTCAATGGATTTTTAAGTTGTTGGGCTGGAAAACAATAGTAGGAGTAGAAGAGCCTATGAAAAGTGTAATTTGTGTTGCACCACATACAAGCAATTGGGATTTTTTCATCGGGAAACTCACTTATTGGGCTTTAGGCCGCGAGTCACATTTTTTAATGAAAAAATCATGGTTTTTCTTTCCTTTGGGATATTTCCTGCGTTCGATGGGTGGTGTGCCTATCGATCGATCAAAACGTACTTCGGTAACTCAACAAATGGTAGATGAATTCAATAAATACGATTATTTTCATTTAGCAATAACACCTGAAGGAACACGTAGCTTGGTTACCAAGTGGAAAATGGGCTTTTATTATATTGCTTTGGAAGCAAAAGTTCCGATTCAATTGGCTTATATCGATTACAAGAAAAAGGAAATGGGTATTAAGGAAATATTGATCCCTACCGGAGATGAAGAGGCTGATATGAATACAATCAAAGTATATTATAGCGGTGTTACAGCCCTGTTTCCTGAAAAATTTCATGTTTAATTATTTCATTAATAATTGATTAAGTTTTACATTAAACGCCCTTTATTTATCAAAAAAAATCCTATTTTTACATTTTAGTTGATTCCCTGTTATTTTCAATAGTTAACCTTAAATAATTTATAATCAATGAAAAAGCGAATTTACTTCTTAATTGTCGGTATTCTGGTGCTGGCATTTTCTTATGGTTTGTACTACATAAGTACCTTAGCTCCAATAATAACCGGTTATGCGGCAAAGAACCTTGCTTCGGGAGTTTTTGTCGCCAATAGAACGCAAGAAAGTCTTGAAAAAACCGATTTGAATTTTTCATTCATTAAGTTCAACAATAATTTTGTTGATTACGAAAAGAAAGAGGTTATCAGCCGTTTTTTATGGTTTAAATCAAAAGCGGTCTTTATTGAAGGATTTGGTTGCACTTTGGTGCGCGAATTTGATGAAAAGACTATCAAAAATCGTCGTTATACAATAGTACCTTTACCCGCAAATGATCCCGCAACTATAGCCTGGCCAGCCGGTGATTTGATTTCAGACACAATACCCAAAGGCATTAACTTAGAAAATCTGAATAAAACCATCGCTAAAGCATTTAGCAACGAACCAGGTTCAAAAGGAACATTCGCAGTAGCAGTAGCCTATAAAAATCAACTGATTACCGAAAAATACAGAGATGGTTTTTCCAATAAAAACTTATTTTTAAGTTGGTCGATGGCTAAGAGTTTTACGAATGCATTGATTGGAATTTTAGTAAAAAAGGGTAAAATTGATATCAATAAACCCCTTGATATAAATGGATGGCAGAAAGACAAAAGGAAAGCAATTACTTTAGCCGATTTAATGCACATGAACAGTGGTCTTGAATGGAATGAAAATTATGGAGATCTATCGGATGTAACTGTAATGCTTCACAAAACAGCCGATATGGCTCAGTTTACGTACGAAAAACCGCTTGTTCATCAACCTGATTCATTTTGGCTTTATTCTTCGGGGTCAACAAATATTGTAAACTGGTTCATTCGACAGGAAATTGCCAACGAACCTGATTACTATGCCTTTCCACGCCGTGAGTTGTTTAATCCGATAGGAATGCGGAGTGCAATATGGGAAACCGATGCATCCGGAACTTTTGTCGGTTCGTCATATATTTATGCTACAATGAGGGATTATGTGCGATTTGGACTTCTGTATCTGAATAACGGAAATTGGCTTGGTAAGCAGTTGCTTCCCGAAGATTGGGTCAATTATAGTGTTCAACCTGCCATTGGATCTAATGATAAATATGGCGCTTACTTTTGGTTAAATCTGTCAGGTGAATATACTGATGTACCACGAGATATGTTTATGTGTCGTGGTCACGATGGGCAATATATTTACATTATTCCTTCGCTCGAACTTGTGGTGGTACGTACAGGATTTTCTAAAAAAGATGATTTCGATTTGAAAAAATTCTTAGCTGATGTTGTTAAAACCATTGATGGAAATGATTCACAAATTCTAAAAAAATGAGAATATCACTCGTACAGGATATAATCCATTGGGCTGATAAGACAGCAAATCTTCAAAAAACGGAAGATCATATTGCTGCTTTATCCGGTAAGACAGATTTAGTAGTTTTACCCGAGATGTTTACGACCGGTTTTTGTACCGATAAACTTCATCTGGCTGAAAATATGGAGGGTGAAACAGTGAAATCACTCATCAATTGGGCGAAAAAATATGAAATGGCTATTGCCGGAAGTTTTATTGCTGTTGAAAATCAACAATATTTCAATCGTGCTTTTTTCGTTTTTCCGGATGGTAATATAGAAACATCTGATAAACGTCATTTATTCTCAATGGGTGGCGAACAAAATTATTTTACTGCCGGAGAAAAACGATTGATCCTAAATTATTGCGGATTTAAAATCTGTTTATTGGTTTGTTACGATATTCGTTTCCCGGTATGGTCAAGAAATATAAATAATGAATATGATTTGTTGATTTATGTTGCCAATTTTCCAAAACTTCGTATTCGCGATTGGGATATATTGTTACAAGCTCGTGCCATTGAAAATCAAACTTATATTTGTGGTGTAAACAGAGTAGGGGAGGATGGTGTAGGAATTCACTATAATGGTCATTCAGCTTTGTTGGATTATAATGCAAAGTCCTTAGTCATTTTTCCTGAAAATGAAACTTCAATTCAAACCTTCGAAATATCAACTGAACCCCTTGAAAAGTATCGCCTAAAATTTTCAGTTTGGAAAGACGCTGATAAATTTGATATAAAATAAAAAAGAGATGCTCAGCATCTCTTTTTTTATTTCTTAAGCCCCAAAATCGTCGAACATCAACATCTCGCGGGGAACTCCCAAATCCCAAAGCATTTTTTCAACTGCTTTTGCCATTGGACCAGGACCACACATGTAGTATTCTATATCTTCAGGAGCATCGTGTTTGCTTAAATACTCGTTATGAATTACCTGATGAATAAATCCAACCATTCCATTCCAGTTATCTTCGGGTTGTGGTTCGCTCAATGCAATGTTAAAAGTGAAGTTCGGGAATAATTTTTCCAATTTACGGAAATCTTCTTCATAGAAAATTTCTTTCTTCGAACGTGCACCATACCAATAAGTGATTTTGCGATCCGAAATTTTAAGCGTATTGAGCAAATGTAATACGTGTGAACGAAGCGGAGCCATACCTGCACCACCACCAATATACAGCATTTCACGTTTTGAATTCAGAATAGGGAAGAATTCACCAAACGGTCCGGAAACCATTACTTTGTCGCCTGGTTTCAGATTGAAAATATATGATGACGAAATACCCGGTTTTACATTCATCCAACCGCCTTTAGCTCTGTCGAATGGAGGAGTGGCAATACGTACGTTCAACATTACAATATTACCTTCGGCAGGATAGTTGGCCATTGAATAGGCACGCATAGTTTCTTCATCGTTTTTGCAAGCCAAATCCCACATGTTGAATTTATCCCAATCGCCACGGAAATTTTCTTCGATGTCAAAATCGGTAAATTTCAAATCGTATTTAGGAATATCAATTTGAATATAACCACCGGATGTAAAGTTAAGCTTTTCACCTTCAGGTAATTTTACAATAAATTCTTTGATAAATGTAGCCACATTTCTGTTTGAAACCACTTCACATTCCCATTTTTTTACACCTAGAATTGATTCTTCTATATGGATTGAAATGTCATTCTTAACTTTTACCTGACAACCAAGTCTCCAGTTATCCTTGATTTCTTTGCGACTGAAATGAACAGTTTCGGTTGGAAGAATTTCGCCTCCACCTTCAATTACCTGACATTTACACTGAGCACATGAACCACCACCACCACATGCTGACGGAAGATATATATTCTGTTCAGATAAAGTACTCAACAGTGTACTTCCTGCAGGGGCAATTACTTGTTTTTCATCATTTATATTAATAGTTACATCGCCTGATGCTACCAAATATCTTTTTGCTACAAGTAAAATAATTACTAAAAGCAAAATAACCAGTAGAAAGACTGTCAGACTGGCGAAAAGAACTTGTGTATTTACTGCTAAAATCATGAGTTGATTTATTTATTTCGTTATTTATGTCACTTCTATTTAAAATGACTTTTATTTATTAGATTTTTAACCCTGAGAAACTCATAAATGCCAATGCCATCAATGCCACTGTTATAAAGGTAATTCCTAATCCACGTAATGGTGCAGGTACATCGGAGTATTCCATTTTTTCGCGTATGGCTGCTAATCCTACAATTGCTAATAACCAACCTACACCCGAACCGAGCGCATAAGATGTAGCTTCACCAACATTGTTGAATGCCCGCTGTTGCATAAAAAGTGAACCTCCCATGATGGCACAGTTTACTGCGATAAGTGGTAAGAATATACCTAATGAAGCATATAACGAAGGACTGAATTTTTCAACAATCATCTCTACCAACTGAGTCATTGCTGCAATAACAGCAATAAATAAAATAAAGGCGAGATAACTTAAATCCAACCCTTTTAATGAAGGACTCAACCATGTTAAAGCGCCTTCTTTCAATACATGCACTTCGAGCAAGTAATTGATTGGCAAAGTGATTGCCAATACGAAAATTACTGCTACGCCCAATCCAAGCGAAGTCTTAACATTTTTCGAAACGGCAAGATATGAACACATCCCGAGGAAAAATGCAAAAATCATATTGTCGACAAATATCGACTTAACAAATATACTGGCTATATTTTCCATATTATTTAAATTTATCACCCCTAACTCCTAAAGGAGAATAGAGTAAATATTTATGTTAATAATTTTATTCCTTACTTCCCCTTCAGGGGATTGAGGGGCAATTTATTTTTCCTGCAAATCCTTATTTCTTGCTCTATGAACCCAAATGATACATGCTACGATAATTAAAGCCATTGGAGGCATCATCATTAAGCCGTTATTCATATAACCTGCATCATAGAGTGCTTGTGGAATTATTCTATAACCCAACAAAGAACCTGCTCCAAAGAGTTCTCTTACAAATCCGACGATAATAAGTATCATTGCATAACCGAATCCATTACCAAGTCCATCCACAAAAGATTCCCATGGTTTATTGGCCATTGCAAATGCTTCAAGTCGTCCCATTAAAATACAGTTGGTAATAATCAGACCAATATAAACCGATAATTGTACGCTTACATCGTAGGCAAAAGCTTTAAGAATTTCACTTACAACCGTCACAAGTGCTGCAACAACCACAAGCTGAACTATGATACGAATTCGATTTGGAATTGTATTACGTAACATTGATATAATCACATTGGAAAATGCTACAATAATTGTTACCGAAATTCCCATAACCAATGCTGGTTTCAAATTAGCTGTTACTGCTAATGCAGAACAT
Organism: uncultured Paludibacter sp.; assembly: GCA_964396705.1. Taxonomy (GTDB): domain Bacteria; phylum Bacteroidota; class Bacteroidia; order Bacteroidales; family Paludibacteraceae; genus Paludibacter. The sequence continues at coordinate 5,566 of CAYNHC010000069.1, read as the reverse complement.
ATACCCAATACTTGTACTGTTATTGGATTATTTTTACTTAGAGGACCTAAGAAAACCTGTTTTGTTTTTTCTGAAAATAATTTACTCATTATTTGGTTCCTCCCATTTTATAAAATTCATCATATTGACTTAAACAATCCAGAATCATCTTTTCAACGCCTTTACTGGTTATTGTTCCACCTGCAATTCCATCCACCTGCTCCTGACCTTCAGCCATTTTGCCGGGTTTAACCACTGCAATTGATACAAATTCAGTTTTGTCGTTCATAATGTGTTTACCTTTAAACTGATCCTGGAAAGGAGCATCTGCTATATTTGCGCCCAAACCTGGAGTTTCACTGGCATGTGAGAAAAATGATCCGTAAACTGTATTTTTGTCGTCATCAAGCGAAATGTATCCCCAAATCGGACCCCAGAGTCCTGCTCCACGCAATGGTATGATGTATTTCGTTTTTCCTTCTACATTAGCCACATACACTGGTAGCTTTCTGTCTTCCAGCTTTTTTGCAAGTTCTTTTACAACATCAATTTCAAATGCTTTTTCTTTTGATTCGGATAGTGTCTCGGCTTTAGAATTTATCACCAATCCACTAACAATATATTTTTCGTACAATGCATCGGCATCTTGTCCATCCAAATCCACTTTCAGCGAATTCAGAATTTGTTTTTTCTTATCGAGCTTTACGTTTGCATTTTGAGTGTCTTTCAAGGCACCTGAAACAAAAGCCAACATAAGCGCAACAATGATAACCATTACCGTGGCATATATCAATGTGTAACCGTTATTATTTGTATTCATCCTAATTATATGAGTTATGAATTATATATTTCTAAAATTATTTACCGGCACGTTTTAAGCGACGTTTAATATTAGCTTCTACTACGTAATAGTCAATAAGCGGTGCAAAAATATTCATCAGCAAAATAGCCAACATCATACCTTCAGGATAACCCGGATTCAATACCCGGATAATGATGGCCATAACACCGATTAAAGCACCATAAATATATTTGCCTGTTTCAGTTCGCGAAGATGTTACAGGGTCGGTGGCCATAAAGACAGCACCAAAAGCAAATCCACCGAAAACAAGGTGATTATACCATGGAAAATGAGCAGCAGCAGTATCGGGTCCCCACATGTTGAATACTAACGCCATGATTGCTCCACCTGCAAATACAGAGAACATTGTTTTCCAACTTGCAATTCCGGTAATTAAAAGTAATACAGCTCCGATTAAAATGGCGATGGCTGAAGTTTCACCAACAGAACCGGGTATTAATCCAAGAAATCCATCCATAAATCCCATGGGGTTTCCAAGTATATTTGTAAGTTGTACATTAGGAGTAGTGGCTGTTGCTACTTGTCCCAATGCAGTTGCACCTGAATAAGCATCTACAACGGTACCTTCTCCCAATCCGAAAGTTGTGCCGATACGAACCCAAACAGCATCTCCCGACATAAAAGTAGGATAAGCAAAGAACAAGAATGCACGGGTAATTAAGGCTACATTGAAGATATTCATTCCGGTTCCACCAAAAACTTCTTTGGCAAAAATTACGGCAAAGGCTGTAGCTACAGCTACCATCCAAAGTGGAGTATCAATAGGAATAATAAGTGGAATTAGAAAACCGGTTACCAGAAATCCTTCCTGAATTTCGTGACCTTTAATTTGGGCAACCACAAATTCGATTCCGAGACCAACGCCATAAGAAACAACAATAAATGGTAACACGGCCAGCAATCCGAAAATAAATGTTTGCCAAAAATTAACATCCTGACCTATAGCCAAATAATGTTGATAGCCTACATTGAACATTCCAAATAATAATGCAGGTACCAAAGCAAGTACCACAACAATCATTGTTCGTTTCGAATCAATGGCATCGTGTATATGAGTTCCTTGTTTTGAGGTGGTATTCGGAACAAAAAGAAATGTTTCAAATCCATCGAAAACCGAATGGAACTTTTCGAGTTTACCGCCTTTTTCGAAATGCGGTTTCGCTTTATCAACTAAATTTTTTAATGCTTTCATATTCTTAAGCCCCTTTAGGGGTTTGGGGTGTTTAATCCAGTTCTTGTTTCATGTTATCCAAAGCTGTACGAACAATTTGCTGTAAAGGCAATTTGGAGGTACAAACAAACTCACACAAAGCCACATCTTCGGGCGCAATTTCATAAGCACCGAGTGCTTCCATTTTATCAATATTGCCTGCTATCATGGCTTTTATCAAAAATTCCGGCAAAATATCCATTGGCAATACTTTGTCATATTCTCCCGACATGATAATGGCACGTTTTCCTCCAAGTAATCGTGTATCGTATTTGTAATTTCTTTTACCAAATATTTTCTGAACCAATTTATTCTCGAAAATACCTGTGAAATAGGTTCCGCTTACACTAAATTTATTGAAACGTGGCATTGCCCAGCCAACTAATTCGTGAATGTGTTCTCCTTCACGAATAACACTAATCTGCGTAGCATAAGGATCGAGGTAACCGTCTTTTTCAACTTTGATTCCTGAAAGAACATTACCACAAATTATGCGGGTAATTTTCTTGCTTAATTTGCCTTCCACTAATTGGCTGATACGACAACCCGGAAGTGTGTTACAATATTGTGGCGCATTTACTTCGGGTCCTGTCAAGGCAAGTGTTCTTGTGAGATCTACAATTCCTTTGCTGAAGAAGCGGCCAATAAAAAGAACATCCTGAACATTAATTGTCCAAACTACTTCACCTTTATTTACTGGTTGTGTATTATTGATTTGAATACCTACATTTCCAATCGGGTGTGGTCCGTCAAACTGTGTTATTTCAACGTTTTTTACGGTGCTGAATAAATTATCGCCGGCTTTAGTTCCTAAGTTTACTTTGCCCGCAGTCAGTTTGCCCAATATATTTATACCTGTCTGAAAATCTGACATCTGACTGCCAATAACAAAGTCGTTGTTGGGAGCTAAAGGTGCAGAATCAAAACAAGAAATGAAAATTGACTTAGGTGCTTGGATAGGGTTTGCGATGACATCGTAAGGACGTTGTTTGATGTAAGTCCATAGGCCGGAAGTGAGAAGTAGGTTCTTAATTTCGTCACCCGTAAGTTTCTCGGGCGATTTAAGATCGAATTTTTCGTAGGTGTTTTTTTTGTCATTTTCGATAACAATACTCAATACTTTACGTCTTTCGCCTCTGTTCACCGACAAAATTTTTCCACTTACCGGTGAAACAAAATTCATCGTTTCGAATTTTTTGTCGTGGAAAACAGGTGAACCGGCTTTTACAATATCGCCTTCTTTAACTACCACTTTTGGCGTTATTCCGTGGTAATAATCAGGTATAATGGCTATTTGTTCCGAAATAATTGTTTTTTCAATTACTTCTTTTGCTTTGCCGTTTATCTGAATATCCAAACCACGCTTTGTTTTAATCAGGTTTGCCATATTTAAATTGGGAATTTGTTTTTATTACTAATTTTTACCTATATTATATGATTTAAAGGTCTGTTTATCAATATCCGCATATTCAATTTAAATGAAATTGCAGACATTTTTACCTGTTTTATTATGTTGAAGAACATAATTTTTATAAAAAACTTTGCAAAAATACAACATTTTCGTTGTATTTTGAACATTGCATTAGAGAAATTTTTCATTAATTTTCAAATAGCTAATAATCAGTATAATATTATAATAAATACAGAAACAAAAAACATATAATAATTTGATTGTATTTTTTAACATTATAGAATTTAAAAACACAATTTTCAAAATTTTGTTTCTGCATCTTTAACCCAATTAAAACTTTAGCACCAATTATTGTTTTCAATATCCAAAAAGTTATTTAGTTATTTCAATAAATTGAATAAATCACAGTTAAAGATATTGATACTTATTATTATTGTTTATTTTTGTGGCAGGATAATTGTTTAAATTCCAATTTTAAAGAAAAATGAAAATGAAAAAATCAATTTTATTATTATTCATATCAATTGCGGGTTTTATATCGTCGCAAAATATATACAGAACACAGATTTTAAAACCTAATATAAAAACATTACAAGTAGGAATTAAGGATCAAAAGTTTTTATTGCCAATTATTGAATTGAATGGATCTGAAGTATTAAAAATAAGTTTTGATGAGATGTCCCATGAAATGCATTCATTCGGGTACAAAGTGATTCATTGTAATGCTGACTGGACACCATCTAATCTTATGACTAACGAATATCTTGGTGGTTACACAACAGCAAATATTACTGATTATACACTATCAGTAAATACGACCTTTCTTTATACTCATTATCGATTCAATTTGCCCAATGAAGATATAAATTTGAAAATTTCCGGAAATTATGTTGTCATTATTTATGAAGATAATAATTTCGACAAACCGATAGCACAAGCCTGTTTTTCAGTGGTTGAACCACGGGTAAATATAAACGCAACTGTAAGGGGCAATACTGACACTGAACTGAACGGAAGATTACAACAAATTGACTTCAATATTGCTTTGAATGGATATTCGGTTCGTGATCCAAATGCTGAAATAAAAGTTGTAGTTCGCCAGAATAATCGCACCGATAATGAAATCAGGGGAATTCAGCCGACTTTCATTTCGGGTAGTAAACTGGATTTTACAAATAATAAACAATTGATTTTCGAAGGAGGTAACGAATTTCACCGTTTTGATATCTCCTCGGTTTATGCTGCAAGTGAAGGAATAGCTGAAATTAAGTACAAACAGCCACATTATGAGGTTTTTTTGAACCCTGATAAAATTCAGAAATCGAAAACGTATATGCAAAACTTTGATGTGAATGGCAAATTTCTGATTAATTATCAGGAAAGTAACGAAAATGCCGATAGTGAAGCCGATTATATGTTTGTACATCTTTCGCTTCCCACTCAACAACCTTATTTCGATGGACAGCTATATCTGGGGGGTGAATTTAATTACAACTTATTAAATGATATTTCGCGGCTTAAATACGATGCAAATGCAGGCATGTATTATCAAACTTTATTGTTAAAACAGGGCGGTTATAATTATCAGTATTGGTTTGTACCCAAAGGCTCAACAAAAGCATCGGTCGAAAAAGTGGATGGCAGTTACTGGGAAACCGGCAACGAATATACCATTTATGTATATCACCGGGCCTGGGGCGAAAGGTATGATAAGTTGATAGGAGTGAAGCAGGTGGGGAATTAATGTGCCAATATTTAAATGTGCTAATGTGCCAATAATTAATATGCTAATACTTCCAATGTTTCAATTTAAAAATTTGAATTTATATAATTTTTTAATTGGCACATTAGCATATTAGTCACATTGGCATATTAGTTTTCCCTGCCATGTATCCCGTTCCATCAATCTTTTTTCAATTTTGTCCACAAACTCAAAGTTTTTTAATCCCCAATCGGGTGAAATGAGCAGATCCTTTGGTGATTGCGAAACAAAACGTTCCACTGCAATCGTGGGATTTAATAGTTCGAGAAAATCAACGACCAATTCGATATATTCACTAGAACTCATCATGTTAAACCATTCGGGATGCTGGTGGAACTGATG
>CAYNHC010000068.1:0-14835 GCA_964396705.1 uncultured Paludibacter sp. | reverse complement strand
CAGTTGTAAAATGAATTTTGTGTGAAAACTTAGCCCTTATAATATATATCCACGTTTAAATGCCTATATTTGTTGCACTTAAAAAATCAAAAGTCAGATACGATTATTATATTTATCAAAATGTCAAAACGCGGCAACTCATTTTCAATTTCTGTATTTTTCTTTTTCCTGTTTATACAAAGCATTGTTATATCAGCCACAGTTCCTGCGGGATATTATTATTATGCAAAAAATAAAAAACAGGCTGATTTAAAAACAGCGTTAAACACCTACTGCAAACCCCTCAGAGAACTCGATTATGGAGGAAATGCCGGATTTACCTGGGAAGGTTTTTATTATACCGATCGCAATGCCGATAATTCAATTATTGATATGTATTCGGATTCGGTACGGTATTTCAGCGGTTTTTCGTCTGTTGAGGGTATGCATATCGAACATTCGTTCCCAAAAAGCTGGTGGGGTGGTTATGACAATGGAGCCTACAAAGATTTGTTTCACCTCTACCCTGCCGATGGAATTACCAATTCGACCAAAAACGATTTACCTTTGGGTGAAGTTACCGGTACACCAACCCTATACAATGGAAAATCAAAAATTGGCAAAAATGGTTTTGGAACCACTTATACCGGCAATTGCTTTGAACCTGCCGATGAGTATAAAGGTGATTTTGCCCGTTCGTACTTTTATATAGCCACGGTTTACCAGGAACTTTACCCACTTTTCACGTCACCAATGCTTGACAATAATAGTTACCCTGTATGGAAAAACTGGGCTTTGGATTTATTAATGAAATGGCATTTGCAGGATCCGGTGAGCCCCAAAGAACTGGCACGTATCGAAGCCGTTTACAATATACAGGGCAACCGCAATCCGTTTATCGATTATCCCGACTTGGCTGATTATATTTGGGGAAATAATACAGAGATTAATTATCCATTTCCTGAAGAAACTGAAGCATTTCTTTTAACCCCCCGCCCGGGAAACAAAGTGGATTTGGGTGTTATTTTGAGCGGAGACACACGCACACAAAATATTCGCGTTCAGGGTGTCAATTTAAATTCCGATTTGCAGGTTTCATTGCTTAAAAATGCAGCTTCTTTACAATTATCAACTTCAACTATCAGTCAGGCAAATGCATTGGCGGGTATAGACATTTCACTGACTTTTAGTCCATCAGAAGGTGGTTTGGTGCGCGATACTTTACTCATTTCGGGTGGTGGTTTAGCTGAAATTTTGAGGATTCCTGTTAAAGCCCTTGCTTCGGTTGATTTTATTGCACTTGAACCGACGAATGTAACACCGGTAAGCGGTGAACTTCAATGGATAGCAGATCCTGTTACCGAAAATTACCGTCTGAACGTTTATCAGGGTGATAATGAAGCAGGTGATCTCATTATCTCGGCTTACGTTGAAGGCAGCAGCTGGAATAAAGCCATTGAACTTTACAACGGAACAGGGAATACAATTTATTTGTCGAAATATAGTCTGCAAAAGCAATCGAACGGAGCCGGAAGTTTTGGATCCACATTAAATCTTTCTGGAATTCTGGAATCAGGAAAATCCTATGTTATTGTGCACAATAGTTCTACCAATGCTGATTTACGTGCTAAAGCAAATTTACTGACCGATACTTTACTTCAATTTAACGGCAACGATGCCATTTGTCTTGTTCATGGTGGAGTTATTATCGACATGGTTGGTCAGGCAAATGCCGGAGCATCTATTAATTGGGGTGAAAATGTCACACTCGAACGAAAACCCTCCGTTACTCATCCTGTTTCAGCTTTCAACCCAAATGAATGGAATACTTATGGAACCGATGTGTTCAGTATGCTGGGAAATCATACGATGAATTTAACTCCCCACAGGAATAATATTCTTGAAGTTGTTTTGCCGGTAAAAACAACATCTTATTATATTCCGGGGTTAATACCTGATAATATCTATACCTATAAAATAGAAACAATGCATTCCGGAGTTTATTTGTCTGCCGTCAACACCATGCAGTTACATACTACTCCGCTTGATGCCCCGGTTGTAATGGAAGCAACTGATGTAATGGATAATCAGTTTACTGCCAATTGGGAACAAACGCTCTATGCCTCAAGTTATTTAGTCAATATGTTTAAACTCTCCGGTCGTGCTGATACTACCGAAACGGAAGGATTCCCATTAGTTGGAGTTTCGGGAACACCTTTACCTTTAGGATGGTCAGGAACATCAAGTGGGAATTATACAACAGCTACAAGTTCTGGAGTTGCTGTTCCTTCGATTGGATTAAAGTCCAATGGTGAATGGTTACAAACTAAAACCTATCCGAATGCAGTTTCACAACTTACGTATATGTATCGTTTTGCTTCAACTGCGACAGGTTCTTCACTTGCACTTTACGGATTAAGCAATGGGAATTGGACTCGAATCGATAGTATTCTTTATGTCAACACATCAAAAACTAACCCCATTTACACTTTTACGAAAGAAAAAAATATAACCGCTTTCAATTTTATTTATCATAAAATTGCCGGCAATTTAGCTATTGACGACGTTGCTGTAACTTATGGAAATCAGGATACTGTTTTTGTGCTTAAAGACCAGAAGGTCACAGGTGAGGAACTGATGCTGAACAATATTGAGCCAAATACGCTGTATTATTACAATGTCCGTGCTACTTATGGAAATTCAGTTTCAGCATTTTCCGAAACAGCCAGCGTCAGAACACTCTTCGACACAGGAATTTACAGCATTCCAAATTCATCTGTAAAAATCATCAATACCTCTAAAGAAATTACGATACAAGGATTACAGGGGAATGAAAACATACGTATTTATAGCACTTCCGGCATTTGCCTGTACAATAAAACAGCAAATGCAGAAAATACGAAAATAGATTTGCATGACAGAGGAGTTTATATCATTTCAATATTTAATGGCGAACATAAATATACAGCGAAAGTTATAGCATTCTGAAAGATAATTATATATGCGAATTAAGGGTTGAAATTAGTGTAGATAAATATTTGCCACGAAGTGGCTAAATTTTAATAACCGTGGGTGAAGCCCACGGAACTAATGAAACAAATCAGACAGCCACGAAGTGGTTGAATAACATTCTCCTATGTTCAGCCACCTTCGGGGCTGGGATTGTAGGATATTTCCACCCGTAGGCTTCACCCACGGTTATTCAGATTAAGCCCTTTCAGGGCATTTCGTCGTATTGAAACATTATTTCAACCCTTAATTCGCATTATATATCAATTATTGCAATAACGAATAAAGCCCTGAAAGTACGAAATGATTTTTATTTCGTACTTTCAGGGCTTTATTATATTCTGTGAGCTTAATGTCAGGCTCAATACTTTCTGGCAATAAACCTTAAAATCATTTATCAATCAGGGTTATATCCAAATCGACGCAGTTTCAAATCTTTATTTCTCCAGTCCTTCTCAACTTTTACAAATAATTCTAGAAAAACCTTTTTATCAAAAAACACTTCCAAGTCTTTACGAGCTTCAGTTCCCACTTTTTTTAGAGATTTGCCACCATGACCAATAAGAATTCCTTTTTGCGAATCACGTTCGGCATAAATCACTGCACTGATACGGATCAACTTTTCTTCATCAATGAATTGCTCAACTTCAACTTCGACTGAATATGGGATTTCCTTTTCATAGTTTAAAAGTATCTTTTCACGAATTATTTCGTTGACGAAAAAGCGTGCCGGTTTGTCGGTCAATTGATCCTTTTCAAAAAATGGCGGCGATTCAGGCAGTAATTCCTTGATGCGCTTAAACAAAGGTTCAATATTGAATTTTTCAATGGCTGAAACAGGATAAATTTCGGCACGTGGCATAACACTTTTCCATTTTGCAACCAACACTTCTAATTTTTCCTGATCAATTAAATCAATTTTATTAATGATAAGTAATAAAGGCGCTGTATTGAAATTTACTTTCTCAACAAAATCTTCATTTTTCTCGTAAGTATCATATACGTCAGTTACATACAAAAGTACGTCAGCATCTGTAAGAGCCGAACGCGAAAATTTAAGCATGGACTCCTGCAACCTGTAATTTGGTTTCAAAACTCCGGGAGTGTCAGAGTAAACAATCTGAAAATCATCGCCATTCACAATCCCAAGAATTCTATGACGTGTTGTTTGTGCTTTCGAAGTAATAATCGAAATACGCTCACCTACCAAGGCATTCATCAAAGTTGATTTTCCCACATTCGGATTTCCAACTATATTTACAAAACCTGATTTATGCATATATTTTTGTTTCGTGTTTCGTGTTTCGTGTTTCGTGTTTCGCGTTTCGCGTTTCGCGTTTGATTTTCTATTTTCATAAAATTACGTTTGTTTGAAAAGTTAGTTTTTCAATTGCAGTGATATTTTTGTTCATACATCTCCAAAACTTTCAAACTTTACTAACTTTCAAACTTTATAAACTTTATGAACTTTATGAACTTTTCAAACTGTTGACAAAGATACTAAAAATAAAGCATACAATAAATTACAACAATAATACATACTTTTTTATTATTTTTGACGTTCGTATTCAAATCAACAATATAGAAAAGCATTTGCATGTTATCATTCAATAAAATACAGGAGTTATCACGTCATTTCAAATTGGTATTTATAATAATAGGTGCTGCTATTGTTTTAATTTCAACGCTGTTTACAAATAATCTTGCAAAATCGTTGGCCAAAGAAGAAAGAAAAAAGATTGAACTCTGGGCTGAAGCAACTCGTCAGTTTATATTGGCTGATGAATCGACCAACATTGATTTTATTTTGAAAATTATTGAAGAAAACACCACCATTCCGGTTATAATTGTCGATAAAAATGATAATAAACTTCATTCGCGCAATATTAATGAACCTACTACGAACATCGATAATTTTTACATAAAGGAAATTGCACGTTTAAAAGGCAAAAACCCACCTATTGAAGTAAAATTAGATGATGATTTACAATATATTTACTATGATGATTCGTCGTTACTCAAAAAATTATATTATTTCCCCTACATTCAGCTTGGTATCATTTTCGTATTTTTACTTATCGCTTTTCTGGCATTTTCGAGCACAAAAAAAGAAGAACAAAACCGCGTTTGGGTAGGATTATCAAAAGAAACAGCACATCAATTAGGAACTCCTATTTCTTCATTACTTGCGTGGGTTGACATACTCAAAGCCCGTCACGAAGAAGACAAGCTGATCGGAGAAATGGCTAAAGACGTAAACCGGTTACGTATTATTGCTGAAAGGTTCTCGAAAATAGGTTCAGCACCAGATTTGCAGATCGTGAGTTTGAACGAAGCTTTGGAAAATGCAGTTACATACATCAACAACAGGTCATCACAAAAAGTAGATATCCGGTGTCATTTTCCACATGATAACCCATTGTTCGCCAAACTTAATGTTCCATTATTCGAGTGGGTAATCGAGAATCTTTGCAAAAACGCAATAGATGCCATGGACGGAATAGGGAAAATTGAAATTACAGTTTCTGAGAAGGAAAAAGAGGTATTTATTGATGTAAAAGATACCGGAAAAGGCATTGAACGAAACAAATTTAAAACAATTTTCAGTCCGGGTTTTACAACAAAAAAACGCGGTTGGGGTTTAGGTCTGTCTTTAGCCAAAAGAATAATTGAAGAATATCACGGTGGAAAAATATTTGTAAAACAGTCGGAGTTACAGGTTGGAACTACTTTTAGAATTATTTTAAGAACATAAATTACACTGTTTATTTATGCTTAAAAACAGAATAACAGATGCAAACAATTAATTTTTAGCAAATTTAAAAGAAAGTGTTTTGTAATAAGCACTTTTTTTGTACCTTTGTCCCGCTTTATAAAAAAGGTAAACCAATGTCGAAATTTGGAGAATATAACGTCATATTAAAGGATTTAACAACTGAATCCCGGGTTTTGGAATACAACCTGGATGATGAGTATTTCAAAAAAATTGACAGTCCTGAGCAAGAAGTTCAGAAAGGAAAAATAAAGGCTACAGTTACAGTTCAGAAAAAACTGAAAACATTTGAACTTCAATTTGTAATTGATGGATTTATTATCATTCAATGTGACCGTTGCCTTGATGAAATGGAACAACCCATACATTATAAAGAAAAGCTTCAGGTAAAATTTGGTGACAGGTTTTCGGAAGAGAACGAAATTGTAATTATACCCGAATCAGAAGGATCAATTAATATAGCCTGGTTTTTGTACGAATTTATTGTACTTAACATACCGCTGAAGCATGTTCACGCTCCCGGCGAATGCAACAAAACCATGGTCAGTAAAATGAGACGTCATATCACACATCAGAAAGATGACGGAGATGATGAAACTGCAATTGACATTGATGACGAAGCAGATTTTTCAGTTGAAGATAACTCAACAGACCCAAGATGGGAAGGGTTACAAAATATATTAGATAACAATTAAATAAAAAACAATATGGCACATCCTAAGAGAAAAATTTCGAAACAAAGAGCAAGAACAAGAAGAACTCATTATAAAGCAGTAGCTCCTACACTTGCAATTTGTCCAAATTGTGGTGCTGCACATATTTATCACACTGTTTGTGGTGAATGTGGTTACTACAGAGGTAAATTAGCAATTGAAAAACTAGCTGCCGTATAAAAATCCGGCATAAGTTTTTCAGTATTTTAGAACTAAAGAGATACTTAAAAGCCCTGAGTTTAAAACTTTGGGCTTAATTTTTTTACAAATATATTTTATTATGAATAATATCAATGCAGTTATTACCGGAATTGGTGGTTATGTACCTGAGTATATACTTAACAACCATGAACTTAGTCAAATGATGGATACAAGCGATGAGTGGATTACCTCACGTGTTGGCATCAAAGAACGCCGGATTCTGAAAGAGCCAAATACCGGAACTTCATTTATGGCTGTAAAAGCGGCTGAAGAACTATTCAGCAAAACCGGCACAAAACCTGAAGAAATTGATCTGATTCTCGTTGCAACTTCAACACCGGATTATATCTTTCCTTCATGTGCATCAGTTATTGCTGACAAACTTAATATAAAAAATGCTCTTGCTTTCGATTTACAAGCAGCATGCTCCGGTTTCATTGTTGCTCTTGCTAATGCTTCAAGCTACATTGAATCAGGTAGATACAAAAAGATTCTTGTGTTTGGCGCCGAAAAAATGTCATCAATCACTAACTACAATGATCGCACCACTGCACCATTGTTTGGCGATGGTGCTGCAGTTGTATTGGTGGAACCTACAACCGAAAAAATCGGCATCATGGATTCAATATTACGCACCGATGGTATAGGTGGAACTCACTTGATGCTTAAAGGTGGTGGCTCAGTTAAACCTTCATCGCACGAAACTGTTGATAATGCAGAACACTCTGTATATCAGGAGGGACAATATGTTTTCAAACATGCTGTAACAAATATGGCCGGCGTATCTGGCGATATTATGGATAAAAACAATTTGAAGTCTGAAGATATTGCATGGTTAATTCCACATCAGGCCAACCTGAGAATCATTGATGCAGCAGCTAACAGAACCGGAGTTGATTATAGCAAAGTGATTATTAATATCGATCGTTTTGGAAATACATCGGCTGCAAGTATTCCGCTTTGTATGTGGGAGTACGAAAAGAAATTCAAAAAAGGTGATAACCTTATTCTTACAGCTTTTGGTGCAGGATTTACCTGGGGAGCAGTATGGTTGAAATGGGGATATTGATTTTTAGAGACAAAAGAACAAAGAGAAAAGACAAAATGCAACCATTCAACAGTTTGCAAAATCTGAAAATCTAAGTTATTTATCATATTTTAATAATATAAAAAAAACCGGAATTTAAAAATTCCGGTTTTTTTTATTCAATTCTAAATGAATGAATTATAATCTATTTCAGTTCATCCGAAGTATATGCTTTAGGTAATTTGCGAAGGTTGTATTGCGATGCCATTATTTCGCCATAGGCTCCCGCTGAACGCAATGCAATAATATCGCCTCGCTGTGTACCATTCATAAAATAATCCTTGGCAAATGTGTCCGACGATTCACAAATTGGACCAACAACATCATATTCATCTTCAGGTAAATTGGATGAAAGATTTTCAATACGATGATAAGCCTGATAAAGTGCAGGACGAATCAATTCGGTGAATCCTGCATCTAGAATTGCAAATGACTTCGAAGTTCCTTTTTTTACATATAAAACTTTTGAAATCAAACTTCCACATTGAGCTACTATTGCTCTGCCAATTTCAAAATGTAAGGTCTGATTCGGTTTCAGAATTAAATGCTCACGAAATACTTTAAAATATGCTTCAAAATCCGGTATCGAAAAATGATTCGGATGTTCATAATTTATGCCTAATCCACCACCAACATTGATATGATCAAGTACAATTCCACGAGCTTCAAATGTTTCCTGAATTTCATTTACACGAACACTAAGCCCTTGAAATGAAGTCATATCGGTAATTTGAGAACCAATATGGAAATGTATTCCAATCAGTTTAACATTGTTTAATTTGAGTACCAAATCAATAACCTTGTCGAGTTCGGACATATTGATTCCAAACTTATTCTCATTCAGACCGGTTGTGATATAGTGATGAGTATGAGCGCTTACATTAGGATTTATGCGTATAGCAATCTGTGCTGTTTTACCCTTTTTTCCTGCAAGTTCATCAATAACTTCTAATTCGGGAATTGATTCAACATTAAAACAAAAAATATCGTTATCAAGTGCAAGATTAATTTCCCAATCGGCTTTACCAACACCGGCAAAAACAATTTTAGTAGGAGAGATTCCTGCATTAATTGCAGCCTGAACTTCACCCCCACTCACACAATCTGCTCCCAGACCGGCATTTTTAATTACGTCCAGAACACTTGCATTAACATTTGCTTTCATTGCATAATGCACTACAAAATCAGATTTTGAACTTTGTGCAATTAACTCACTTAAAGTTGAACGCAACAAATCTAAATCGTAATAATAAAAAGGAGTTTCTATTTCCTTCAATTTATCGAGAGGATAATTAGCTTTTATCATATCTATATTATAATCATTCGAATAAATCGTATGACTTTTTATTTGAGTTATTAATAAATTATTAATTTAAGAAATAAATAAGATTGAAATTCAGAAACTTACTTTCCTATTTTCTTACTTTCTTACTTTCTTACTTTCTATTTACTAAAAAGCGTATCACTGAGTGCAACCAATGCCCGTTTTTTATCTTCTGCATTAATCAATAACGATACATTATAATTGCTTCCACCATACGAAATCATACGCAATGGTATATCTTTGAAAGCATCAACAATTTTTGACTGGAATCCAACATTTTCGCCGGGCAAATCGCCTACTACACATATTATCACCATATTTGAATCGACAGTTACAGTACCTAATTTTTTCAGACTGTTCACAATTTCATCCAACTTTTTGGTATTATCAATGGTTACTGAAACTCCTACTTCCGAAGTTGTAATCATATCAATTGAAGTTTGATGCGACTCAAAAATTTCAAAAACTTTGCGCAAGAAACCATGTGCCAACAACATACGACCCGACTTGATCTTAATAGCTGTGATACCATCCTTTGCAGCCACAGCCTGAATTTTTCCTTTCAGTCTTTGAACTGAGATTAAAGTTCCTTTGGCAGTCGGATCCATTGTATTAAGCAATCTAACAGGAATATTGTTCAGTTTAGCTGGTAAAATACAAGTAGGATGAAGAATTTTTGCTCCAAAATAAGCCAACTCAGCAGCTTCTTCAAAATGCAGATATGGTACAGGTTGGGTTCCTTCAACAAATCGGGGATCGTTATTGTGCATTCCATCTATATCTGTCCAAATCTGAATTTCTTCTGCTTTTATTGCAGCGCCTATAAGCGAAGCCGAATAATCGCTTCCTCCTCTTTGAAGATTGTCAATCTCTCCATAAAAATTACGACAGATATATCCCTGAGTAATATAATACGTATTATCAGGAAAGTTTTTCAATAATTCGGAAAGTTTCTCGGCAATAAATGCGGTATCAGGTTCTGCATTTTTATCAATTCGCATATAATCCAATGCTGGAAGCAGGATGCTGTTTTTACCTGTTTCAAGTAAATGCAAATGAAACATATTGGTCGAGAGCAACTCTCCTTGTGCAAGTATTGCTTTTTCTTCGAATAGAGTAAATACAGATTTCGAAAAAGACCGCAAATACTCGAAATGCGACATAATAACTTTTTTGGCTTCCGCTTTATATTTGTCAGTTGAATAAAGATCTTCAATTACATCAAAATACTTCTGTTCAAGTGTATTTATTTTTTCTAAAGCTCCTGATGTGTTATTTTTGTAAAAATAATCGGATATTTCAACCAATCCGTTGGTAGTTCCCGACATGGCTGATAACACAACAATCTTTTGCTCACCATCGCAAATAAGAGTGGCTACATCTTTCATACGTGCAGCTGAACCAACTGAAGTTCCTCCGAATTTTAATACTTTCATTTGTGTATATTTATAAATTGTTTGTAATCAATTAAATTAAAGTCGTGTATTAGTAGAAACAATATAATCTACATATTTATTTTTCAAAACCAGCACTTGCTAATACAATAAGTCTGACGTTTTTAATATTTGAATATAAATAAGTTAAACTAATTGGGACTGCAAAAATAATAATTTTTCCCCAATTTTATGTCACACAAAATCTCGAATATTTGCAATACCTTTGCAAAACCGGAAGAATAATGCCAAATTAGCCAAAATAAAAAAAGGAAACACCTAAAGTATTTCCTTTTTATGGGTGGGAGACGGGGCTCGAACCCGCGACCTTCGGAACCACAATCCGACGCTCTAACCAACTGAGCTACAACCACCGTGTTTTGCGGTTGCAAAGATAGTACAGCATTTGCTATTGTGCAATATCTTTGGAATAAAAATCTGATTATTTTTATATTTATCTGATTATTAAATTTAAACAGTTTTAAAAATATGGAATTATTTCTAACAAACAACGAAATCGACCGTCAAATGAAGGATATTAAGCAAAAAATTTATCTTTCGATGAATGGAATTGTATCTGAACAAATGACAAATAGCGGAATAAACTATAAAAAAAATTATGGCGTTTCTATCCCGCGAATTTTAGAAATAAGCAAAATATACCAACCGAATCGTTTATTAGCACATCCACTTTGGGCAATGCAAATTCGCGAAACAATGATGCTGGCAATATTACTAGAGCCTATTGAAAACTTTACAATAGAAATGGCAAAAAAAAGAATTCTCGAAATCAAACAACTTGATTTAGCAGAATTCGCCTCAATGTATCTTTTCAGTAAACTTCCTTATGCTAGTGAGTTGTGTATTAATTGTATATTCTCTGAAGAATTATGGTCTCAAACAATAGGATTCATGATTGCTGCACGAATTGTTGAAATTTTAAATGAGGATGAAATTAAAACAATAACAGACAGAGCATTAAACCTTTCTGAATCAAATGAATTTCAACTATACAGATCAATTTCAGTATGCTTAAGCAAATTATGCCGAAAAAACACAAAAACTGCATCGAACATTTACGATAGAATTAAAAAATTAAATTCGTCAGAAATTTCCGGACAACAATATATTTTTCAAACCGTGAATCAAGAAATTACATTTTTGAATCTCTTATAAAAAAAGATTGCATAAAATTTTGTACCTTTGTTGGTCAACTTTAAGCAAGATGAAAGACACAAACACTTTCGAACTGATAAAAAACGTATTTAGCGAGTATCTCGTTAAATATCAACATCGTAAAACACCGGAACGGTTTGCGATTTTAGAACATATCTGTTCGATTGATGGTCATTTTACAGCCGAAATGTTATATAATATCATGCAGAATAATTTCAGAGTGAGCTTAGCATCGATATATAACAATTTAGAATTGCTTTTGAAAACCGGGTTAATTACCAGACATCAGTTTGGAAATAATCCTGCAGAATATGAAAGAACGTTTCACACCAATGTTCATCATCATATTGTATGCATACATTGCGGGAAAATTAAAGAATTTACCGATAAAAATTTAAAAACAAATATTGAGTCTAAAAAATTTAACAACTTTTTACCGGCTCATTTTAATCTTTATATTTATGGATATTGCAATAAATGCAAACATCATAAAGTAGAAATTTGATTACAAAAAACAAATTCAGCAAACACAATAAAATTTAATATAATTATTTGAAAACAATCAATTTAAGAATTACAACAATGAATCAATAAGGCATAAATCATGCTAAAAACATCAAACAATTATTCTTAAATTTTTTGCAACATAAAAAACAATCAACAGATGAAAGTAGATGTATTGTTAGGACTCCAGTGGGGAGATGAGGGAAAAGGTAAAGTAGTAGATGTTTTAACACCCGGTTACGATTTAATTACCCGCTTTCAGGGAGGTCCGAATGCCGGACACACCCTCGAATTCGAAGGTAAAAAATTTGTTTTACGCTCTATACCATCCGGTATTTTTCAGGGAGACAAAATAAATGTAATAGGCAACGGTGTTGTACTCGATCCCGCATTATTCAAAGCAGAAGTCGATGCTCTCGAAATTTCGGGACATCCGCTAACTGAACGATTGAAAATTTCAAAAAAGGCACATCTTATTTTACCCACTCACCGCCTTTTGGATGCTGCTTACGAATCGGCAAAAGGTAGCGGGAAAATTGGTACAACCGGTAAGGGTATAGGACCTACTTACACCGACAAAATAAGTCGTAACGGCATAAGAGTAGGTGACATTCTTCACAATTTTGAAGAAAAATATACAATAGCTATCAATCGTCATAAAGAAATTCTCAAACAATATGATTTTGAATACGATTTAGCTCAACTTGAAAAAGAATGGTTCGCTGGAATTGAATGTATTAAGAGATTCGATTTAATTGATAGTGAACATTTTATAAACAATGCTATCCAATCCGGGAAAAAAGTACTTGCTGAAGGCGCTCAGGGAACTATGCTTGATATTGATTTTGGATCTTATCCATTTGTAACATCGTCCAATACAATTTGTGCAGGTGCATGTACAGGGTTGGGTGTTGCCCCACGAAATATTGGAGAAGTTTACGGAATTTTCAAAGCATACTGTACACGCGTTGGCAGTGGCCCTTTTCCCACCGAACTCTTTGATGAAACAGGAGATGATATGCGAAACAAAGGTTTTGAATATGGTTCTGTAACAGGTCGTCCACGTCGATGCGGATGGATTGATCTGGTTGCACTCAAGTATGCTGTTATGATTAATGGAGTTACGCAACTTATTATGATGAAAAGTGATGTTCTTGACGAATTCGAAACAATTAAGGCTTGTGTTGCGTACAAAATTGATAGCATTGAAACAGAACAATTTCCTTTTGATTTGAATGATGGAGCTGAACCTGTATTCGTAGAACTTCAGGGATGGAAAACAAATATGACAAAAATGCAAAGCGAGGATGAATTTCCTGAAGAATTCAATGCATATCTTGATTTTCTTGAAAAAGAGCTGGGTGTTCCTGTAAAAATCGTATCAGTTGGACCGGACAGAGAACAGACAATAATAAGATATTCAGAATAATACTTTTAAAATAAATTTCTGCTTATGTAATTTACAATGTAAAATTTAAGCAGAAAGATTTTATCTAATGACAAACCTGTTAAACTACAACTAACTGACATTTTGTCGTTGGCAGGAAATTTGTAAACTGATATCAAAATTAATTTTAAAAAAGAAAAGTATTATGTTTATAGGTTATATTATTTTCGGATTTTTCGCATTATTAAGCTGGATTGTATCCAACAGTCTTAATTCAAAATTTAAACGTTATTCAAAGATTCCGGTAGCACATGGGTTAACTGGGAAAGACATTGCTGAGAAAATGCTCCACGAAAATGGCATTTTTGATGTTAAGGTTATTTCAACACCCGGACAGTTGACCGATCATTATAATCCGCTTACAAAAACGGTGAATCTCAGCGATGGCGTTTACAGATCGAACAGCGTAGCTGCTGCGGCAGTGGCTGCACACGAATGTGGACATGCACTGCAACATGCCACTGCCTATGGTCCATTACAGTTGCGATCGAAGCTTGTTCCGGTAGTAAGTTTTGCATCGAACTGGATGCAATGGGTTCTGTTGGCAGGTATTATTTTTGTAAATACATTTCCAGAACTTTTGCTTGCCGGGATTATTCTTTTTGCAATGACCACATTATTTAGCATTATTACTTTACCTGTTGAAATTAATGCAAGTTCAAGGGCATTGGCATGGTTGAGTAATGCAGGAATAACCAACTATGAGACTAATGAACCAGCTAAAGATGCATTAAGAACAGCTGCATACACATATATTGTTGCTGCTTTAGGTTCATTGGCTACTTTGGTTTATTACATTATGATTTTCCTTGGCAGAAGAGACTAATCGGCCAGCCCGAATCGAAGGAAATTATTGTGCTGTGCGGAAAAATTGCTATCTTTGCAACTGCTAAAAGCAAGGCTCCGTAGTTCAGCTGTATAGAACGTCAGATTCCGGTTCTGAAGGTCTCGGGTTAGAATCCCGACGGGGTCACAAATCAAATTTAGATAAATTAAATAAAAAGCCTGCAAAAGCACATTGATACTTTTGCAGGCTTTTTAATTTTCCTTATTATGATGAAGTCAAAATTGTGGCTGTAGTAGTTACATTTACCATTTCCTGAGTGAAAACTTAATAATTTTAACACATTTTCCGCTTTGTGATTCAAATAATAATAAATTTCTTTGGTGTTGATTAAGATTTAGATAC
>CAYNHC010000067.1:1240-15063 GCA_964396705.1 uncultured Paludibacter sp. | reverse complement strand
TAAATTTAATTACACAGTGAAAATATCAATATTCGTACAATAACCGATTTAGTTCACTTTAGATTAATGTGACTGAACTTTTCAGAGATTGTATCGGAGGATTATGTTTTTTTAATTTTGAATAATACAAAAATCTCATTATCTTAGTACGATTTTTAAAACTATAAAATACAAGCTTTAAATATTTAAGTATCATGCAGAATAATTATTGTATCATAATGGCAGGAGGTGTTGGAAGTCGTTTTTGGCCTTTCAGCCGAAATGATCGCCCCAAACAATTTCTCGATTTTTTTGGAACCGGACGCTCATTACTTCAAATGACTTTCGATCGTTTCCGTCATGTTGTTCCTGTCGAAAATATCCTTATTGTTTCAAATATAATTTATAAGGATTTGATATTGGAACAATTACCCGAGATTAAAACTCATCAGGTATTACTCGAGCCCAACCGGAGGAATACGGCTCCGTGTATTGCATACGCCATAAATCGCATCAAAGCTGTAACGAATAAAGCAAATATTATTGTAGCTCCTTCTGATCATTTGATAATGCGTGAACTCGAATTTATTGAAACCATCAAAGTTGGAATCAATTTCATAGAAAACAATGATTATCTGCTTACACTAGGCATAAAACCAAGCAGACCTGAAACCGGTTATGGTTATATTCAGATTGACGATGGAGATACGAACCTTAGAAAAGCAAAAACGTTTACTGAAAAACCAAATGCAGAATTAGCTCAGATTTTTTTCGAAACAGGTGAGTTTTATTGGAATTCAGGTATTTTCTTGTGGAGTCTTCAGACGATTGACAATGCATTTAACACACTACTTCCTGAGGTTGCCAACAGGTTTAACGAAGGGAAAGAATTTTTCAACACAGATGAAGAGCAAAAATTTATTGACAAAATGTTTCCTTCATGCCCGAATATTTCGATTGATTACGGTATAATGGAAAAAGCTCAGAATGTGTATGTTTTATGTTCGGACTTTGGATGGACTGACTTAGGCACCTGGGGTTCATTGTACGAAATGTCGCCTAAGGATAACAATGAAAATGTAAGCTTGAAGTGCAAAACAATGTTCTACGAAAGCAAAAATAACATAATTGCACTTCCTTCCGAAAAATTAGCGGTTGTACAGGGATTGGATGATTATATTGTTGCTGAATCTGACAATGTGCTACTGATTTGCAAAAAAGATGAAGAACAACGCATTCGTCAGTTTGTAAACGATGTTACATTAAGTTATAACGGAAAATACAATTAAATTTTCCGTTAGATCAACTTTCATATTTTACATTGGCACTTAAAAATCATAAAAATGGGATTTTTCAATTTATATAAACCAAAGGAATATAATTACAGGTTTATTTATTACGATCCGAAAAAAGAAGCTCAGAAAGAACGGGAAAAGAAAACGGAGGCTTCCGAAAAAAAATCTAACGGAGAATATAAACCATCTATTCGTAGAGGAACATTTCGGGAAATGGCTGATAAAAACAAGAACTTTCGGACTCAGCAGACACGTCAGTCTAATATAAGGTTAATATTCATTATCATTATATTACTGGCAATTGCCTATTTCATGCTGAAATAAATAAACATGAGTGATATAATCCATTTATTGCCCGACTCAGTAGCCAACCAGATTGCAGCAGGTGAAGTTATTCAACGCCCTGCGTCAGTACTTAAAGAACTGGTTGAAAACTCAATTGACGCGGGTGCAACTTTTATTCAGATTATTATTAAGGATGCCGGAAAAACGTTGATACAGGTAGTAGATAACGGCAAAGGCATGAGCGAAACAGATGCCCGCATGGCATTTGAACGCCATGCCACATCAAAAATTAAAGAAGCCTCCGATTTGTTTTCCATCCGCACCATGGGCTTCAGAGGTGAAGCACTGGCCTCGATAGCTGCAATTGCTCAGGTAGAATTACGAACCCGACGAGCAGAAGATGAACTGGGTGTAATGATTGAGATAGCAGGCACAAGGGTTTTTAAGCAGGAAACTGTACATTGTGATACAGGAACCTCTTTTTTGATAAAGAATCTCTTTTTTAATGTCCCGGCCCGACGCAGATTTTTGAAAAGTGATAATGTTGAAAAATCGCATTTGCTGCATGAATTTTATCACATTGCGTTGGTTTATCCTCATGTTGAATTCTCATTTTACGATGGAGAAGATGAAATATTCCGTTTACCAATATCCAATTATAAAATAAGAATTGAGAATGTATTTGGAAAAAATCTAAAAAAACGACTTCAGCAGCAATTACTTACAATTGAAACTTCTACCAATATTGTTGCGATAAATGGTTTTGTTGGTAAACCCGAATTTGCTCAAAAATCGCCTTATCAGTACTTTTTTGTGAATGGACGCTACATGAGGCATCCTTATTTTCACAAAGCAGTTATGCTGGCTTACAATCAATTGATACAAACAACAACAGAAAGTCCTAATTATTTTATTTATTTCGAAGTTGACCCGGAAAGCATCGACATCAATATCCATCCAACAAAAACCGAAATAAAATTTGAAAACGAACAAGCTATTTGGTCAATTCTGAATGCTACTGTTAAGGAAGCTCTGGGTAAATTTAATATAGTTCCTTCCATAGATTTTGATCAGGAAGGTGCACCGGAAATACCTGTAAGCAGATCAGTTGAGAATATCTTACCTCCTCAAACCAATTTCAATCCCAATTATAATCCTTTCCAGTCCACTTCGTATAAACGACCCGATATGGATTGGGACAAATTGTACAGCGGATTCGAAAAGAAGAATGATACAAACATACCTGAACCTTCGGATTTCAACAATGAAGATGTTTTCGGGACAAAATTTGAAATAGCCCATCAACAACAGAAGATTGAAACTGAGGATGTTTTTTCATCTGTGAATTTTCAATTTAAAAACAAATACATTCTTACAAATATTAAATCAGGAATGGTACTGATTGACCAACACAGAGCACATGTAAGAATTTTGTTTGATATCTTTATTAATCAAATTGAAAATAAGAGAGGATTGGCACAACAAATACTTTTCCCGGAAATATTAGTCCTTGATTCAGATAATATAGTTTATTTTAATCGGATAATTGATGATTTAAAAAATGTGGGGTTTGATTTCGAAAATACTGGAGATAATACATTTAATATTACAGCCATTCCATCTCAACTAGGCTCGGTGAGTGTAATAGATTTATTAAACGAACTGATTGCCAGCGCGAGACAGACTCAACAAGATTCCGTACAGTCTTATCATGAATCACTTGCACTAACCCTAGCAAGAGCAACTGCATTAAAATCCGGTCAGACATTAACAACTGAAGAAATGACCGATCTGATGAATAAATTGTTTGCCTGCTCAAATCCAAATGCGACACCGGATGGGAAGATTATTTTGTCAATCATTACCAACGAAGAAATTCAATCAAGGTTCAGGTAGCTTGGCGACTTCTTTAAAAACAAAAAAAGCATATTGATACTCTCAATATGCTTTTTTTGTTTTGTTTCACACCATATTTATCTTCCTGACATTGAATGTTTCTTTCGAATAGCCTTGAATAGTAAAACAATATTTACGAATAAATATGCAAAAAATACCCAAAGCCAAACAATTTTACTTTGAATTGCAAGTACTGAATAATCTCTTTGCCATTTATTCGGGGTATAATTTTCCGGATCGTAATTTAACGACAAATAACTATCAACAAGTTGAAAACCAACTAAAACTATAAGTACCAATGATATGATAATCATTATTTTAAAAATTACTTTCATTAGAGATCTAATTTATTGTTCTTGAATATTTCTCGTAAAAAATATGATTGATATATTTTTTTGAATTGTAAGTTACAAAAGTAATAAAACACATGAAGAACTCAACGTTTTTAAAATACTTTTAAAAAATATTTAAATTCTCCAATTGCATATTGTCATTAACACTTAAATCTACCTATTCTAAATATACTTTTAATATCTGTAATGTTCAGGTTTATAAGGACCATTTTGAGCTACACCTATATAAGCAGCCTGATCAGGAGTAAGTTTAGTTAGCTTTACACCCAGTTGATCAAGATGTAAACGTGCTACTTCTTCATCCAAATATTTAGGCAAACGATAAACATCGATTTCATATTTCTTTGTATAAAGCTCTATTTGCGCAAGAGTTTGATTAGTAAATGAATTGCTCATTACAAAAGAAGGATGACCGGTTGCACAACCCAAATTCACAAGTCGTCCATCTGCAAGCAATAAAATACTATGACCATCAGGGAAAATATATTTATCTACCTGAGGTTTGATATTTACACACTCCACTCCAGGGAACTTTTTCAGTTTTTCAACCTGTATTTCGTTATCGAAATGACCGATATTACATACAATTGCAGCGTCTTTCATTTGCAGCATGTGATCGATAGTGATAATGTCTTTATTTCCTGTGGTAGTTACATAAATATTTCCTTCGGGTAATGCATCTTCAACAGGACAAACTTCAAAACCTTCCATTGAAGCTTGTAACGCACATATAGGATCAATTTCTGTTACTAAAACCCTTGCACCATATGCACGCATCGATTTAGCACAGCCTTTTCCAACATCACCGTAACCACATACAACTACTACTTTTCCGGCAAGCATTATATCAGTCGCACGTTTAATTCCATCGGCAAGCGATTCGCGACAACCATATAGATTATCAAATTTTGATTTGGTAACCGAATCGTTCACATTAAATGCAGGAAATAACAAAGAACCTTCTTCGAGCATTTGATATAAACGATGAACACCGGTTGTCGTTTCTTCTGAAACTCCGCGAATTTCAGGGGTCATGCGTGTCCAGATACTATCATCTTCTTTAAGTACATCTTTAAGAATAGCATAAAGTAGTTTTTCATCTTCGCCACCCGCAACTTTATCAAGGACTTTTGCATCTTTTTCGGCTGCAACTCCAATATGTATCATCATCGTTGCGTCACCACCATCATCAACTATTACAGTAGGTCCCTGATGTCCCTCAAAAGTCAATGCCTGAAGAGTACACCACCAATATTCTTCAAGGGTTTCACCCTTCCATGCAAAAACAGGCACTCCCGAAGCCGCAATCGCTGCTGCTGCATGATCTTGCGTAGAGTAAATATTGCAACTGCACCAACGCACTTCTGCTCCAAGTTCAACTAAAGTTTCAATCAATACCGCGGTTTGAATTGTCATGTGTAAAGAACCCATGATACGAGCTCCTTTCAATGGTTTTTCCTGTCCGTATTTTAAGCGGAGAGCCATTAATCCCGGCATTTCTTTTTCTGCTAATTCAATTTCTTTGCGACCGTATTCGGCCAATGACAAATCAGCTATTTTATAAGGTAAATTGCTGAACAAATTTGTTGTATCCATTAGTTTATTTCTGTTTTTTTATTAAAGTCTGCAAAGATACAAAATATCAACGAAAATATTTACTTTTGCTTATATAATACTCATCGTACTCATGTTAGTTGATATACATACACATAATTGTAATTCGAGAGATAATATAAGCGTCAGAAATTTATCATTGTCTGAATTGGATGTTGTCTTAGATGAAAATGAGCCAGGGTATTTTTCAATAGGGATTCACCCATGGAAAATTGACAAAATAGGCTCTGAATTTTTGACCAAACTCAATAAATACGCTTCAGACAAGAGAGTAATAGCAATTGGCGAATGTGGTTTAGACCGAAACATCAAAGCACCTTTAGAAAACCAAATAGAACTTTTCAAGAAACAAATTGATATCTCCGAAACGATACAAAAACCACTCATAATTCATTGTGTCGGTTGTTTTAACGAACTCACCGTAATAAAAAAATATATAAACCCACGTCAAAAATGGATAATTCACGGGTTCAGAGGTAAACCGCAATTAGCACAACAATTATTAAAAGCCGGTTTTAATTTGTCGTTTGGTGTTCAGTTTAATCCGGAAAGTGTAAAAATCACTCCTTTCGAACAACTGTTTATTGAGACTGATGAAAGTGTAATAAAAGTGTCGGAGATTTATTCAAAAATTGCAATTTTGAAAGAGAGTTCTGTTTCTGCCCTTAATGCAGGATATAATTTGATTTGTAAAAAATCGGATGAAGGTTTAAAGTACTCATAGAAAGCTCTGCAATGAGTTCATGTAATATTAGCAAACACCTGATATACAATTCGTTTTGGTAATTAAAATAAAAAATGTAATTTTGCAGCCTGAAAAAATAATTTATTAAAATATTTCACTTTATGATGAATGCTCAGGATATCAAAAACGGTACATGTATCCGCATGGATGGGAAACTGTATTTTGTAGTAGAATTTCTCCATGTAAAACCCGGAAAAGGCAATACTTTTATGCGTACCACCCTTAAAGATGTAGTGGATGGTCGCGTCATTGAACGTCGCTTTAACATTGGCGAAAAGTTAGAAGATGTACGTGTAGAACGTCGTCCTTTTCAATTTGTTTATAAGGAAGGCGAAGATTATATCTTTATGAATCAGGAAACTTACGATCAACAACCAATTTCAAAAAGTCTTATCAGCGGTGTAGATTTTCTTCTTGAAGGAATGGTAGTGGAAGTTGTTTCTGATGCTTCAACCGACACAGTGCTTTATGCCGATATGCCTGTAAAAGTTCAAATGAAAATTACTTACACAGAACCGGGCATGAAGGGAGATACAGCAACCAACACGCTTAAACCTGCAACTGTTGAATCCGGTGCAACTGTACGTGTTCCTTTATTTATTACCGAAGGCGAAACCATTGAAATCGACACCCGCGATGGTTCATATCAGGGACGTGTTAAAGCCTAAAGCATTAACCAATTTGACATTTACTATTTACAATTTAAATATAAATCCGACACTCAATTGAGCTTGTCGGATTTTTTTTTAATTTTGTGAGATATTTAATTCGTTTACAATGAAAAAATACAGATTTGTTCGTAGTTTATTATTTGCTTTACAAGGTGTTCGACAGGTTTTTATGACCGAAGCAAATATGAGAATTCATTTGGTTTTTACGGCATTAGTAATCATCTGCGGTTTCATTTTTAAAATTTCGGTTACCGAATGGATGTTCTGTCTCATGAGTTTCGGATGGGTTATCAGCATGGAAATGATGAATACCGCCATCGAAAAATATGTGGACTTTGTTACGCCCGAATTTCACACCGCAGCCGGACATGCCAAGGATATTGCTGCAGGCGCAGTGCTTATCAGCGCCTTTTTTGCTGCAATTGTAGGGTTGATAATATTTGTTCCGAAAGGGTGGGAAATGTTATATAAACTATTGGAATAAAAATTCATTGACATGAGAAACATATTGTCTGATTTACTGAATTTAGTTTATCCCAACCTTTGCCTGATCTGCGGTGAGAATCTTGTAGGTACCGAGAAACAGATTTGTCTTGGATGTGTACAAAACATGCCCAAAACTAAATTTCATTTATTGCCTGACAATCCTGTAGAAAAAAAATTCTGGGGAAAAGTCCCCATCAGTAGAGGAACAGCATATTTTTATTTTCAAAAAGGTTCTCCTTTTCAAAAATTACTTCACGAGTTAAAATACAGAGACAACAAAGAAATTGGTGAAATTCTTGGTAAATATGCTGGTGTAGATCTATTGGAATCCGCTGATTTTGCTAACATTGATATTATAATTCCTGTTCCTTTACACCTTAAAAAATTAGCAAAACGAGGTTATAACCAGAGCGATTGCATTTGCCATGGATTGTCCGCAGTTATGGAAAAGCCCGTTGATACTACCAATCTGAAAAGAATTCGCGAAAATCCTACTCAAACTAAAAAAACTGTTTACGAACGTTACGAGAATACCGAAAATCTTTTTCAGGTAACCGATAATGAATTGTTTAAAGGTAAACATGTATTGCTTGTTGACGATGTATTAACTACCGGATCTACTCTCGAAGCATGTATTCAGGCTTTACTCGAAGTTCCGGACATAAAAGTCAGCATTTTTACACTTGCAGTAGCTTAGTTTACCCGACGAATAATTTGTCTTAATGGTGGACAATTAAACCATCCTGTTTTCAATGAAAAACAACAGATCTCAAGTTAATACACAGACAATCAATGCCATATTAACAACTATTGGAATTAAACAATTGTATGTTTTAAAATACAATTCATAATGAAATTTAAAATATGCTTTAGAACATGCTTTTCTTTCCTTTCCATTCCTCTTTTTTTTGTTAATTTGTAGTCTAAATAATACATATAAACAATCTAAAAATATGACAGTTCAAGAATTAAAATCAGCTTTTGAAACTGCTTACGGCAAAGCCGCTGATGCAGTGTATTTTTCACCGGGTCGTGTAAATCTTATCGGAGAACACACCGATTATAATGGTGGAGCCGTGTTTCCTTGCGCATTGAGTTTTGGAACTTATCTTTTATTGGCAAAAAACGATAAAGGAGCAATGAACTTCAAATCGTTGAACCAACCAGAAATTTTAACGTTGAGTTTTGACCAACTCACAACTCCGCTTAACAAATCGTGGGTAAATTACCCGCTTGGTGTTATGGCTCAGTTTATCAAACGCGGCATTCAGATGACTCAGGGTTTTGATATTCTTATTTGGGGAAATGTTCCCAATGGTGCAGGACTTTCATCATCGGCAGCGCTTGAGGTGGTTACTGCTTTTGCCATGAATGATCAACTTGGCACAGGATTTAACCGCACAGTGTTGGCTCAAATCGGACAAAAAGCCGAGCATGAATTTGCACTTGTAAATTGCGGTATCATGGATCAGTTTGTATCGGCCAATGGAGCTAAAGACCATGCTGTACATTTGAATTGCGACACATTGGAATTCGAACTTGTTCCGGTTAAACTCGAAGGTGTAAAAATCCTTATCTCAAATACCCACAGTCCACACAAATTGGATTCAGGCGCTTACAATCAACGTGTTGCCGAATGTAAATTAGCTGTAGAACAATTAAATACCGTTCGTCCGTTGAAATATTTAGCTGAATTGACGGAAGCTGAATTCAAAAGCATCGAATCGGCTATTACCGATCCTGTAGCTCAAAAAAGAGCACGCCACGTGGTTGGTGAAGTTCAACGCACTTCAGACGCTGTAAAAGCTTTGAAAGCGAACGACTTGACATTGTTCGGAAAATTAATGAATGCTTCACACGTTTCGTTACGCGACGATTATGAAGTGACCGGACCAGAATTGGATTGCATGGCTGCCGAAGCATGGAAAATCGATGGCGTTATCGGTTCACGCATGACAGGTGGCGGTTTCGGTGGATGTACTGTTTCGTTGGTAAAAGACGAAGCAATTGACAATTTCATTAAAGAAGTGGGTGCTGCATACGAAGCAAAAATCGGCATCAAACCCGAATTCTACATTGCCGAAATTGGCGATGGAGCTTGTAAAGTTGAATAGAAAATAATCACCCCTAACCCCTAAAGGGGAATTAAATTAGCATTATTTATTACAAACAATACTAAACTCTTTCTCCCCTTTAGGGGTTGGGGGTTGTTAAAATTAATATTATGAATGATATAATAATTGATGGTAAAGCCGTAAAAATGTTCACGTTGAAAAACAAAAACGGGATGTCGGCTGATATTACCAATTTCGGAGCAAAAATAGTTCGCTTGTTTGCACCCGATAGAAATGGAAACTTCGATGATGTGGTGCTCGGATTCGACACCCTCGAAGAAGTAATTGAAAAGGAAGAATATTACGGCGCTGTGTGCGGACGTTTTGCCAATCGGATAAAGGATGGAAAATTCAGTATCGATGGCAAAGAATATTCGTTGGCTGTGAATAATGGAACAAATGCTTTGCACGGCGGTGTGGATGCATTTAATACCAAAGTATGGGATGTAATTTCGGCAACTGAAGAAAAACTTGAACTAGAATTGTTTTCTGCCGATGGTGAAGAAGGTTATCCCGGAAATATGACAATAAAAGTAACTTATATTTTGGGTGACGATAACGAAATTGACATTCACTACGAAGCGACTACCGACAAACCGACCGTTATCGGATTGACCAATCACTCTTATTTTAATTTGAAAGGGGCTGGTAACGGAACAATTAAAGACCACGTTTTGCAAATAAACGCTGATTTTTACACTGTGTTGGATGAGTCGTTTGCACTTACCGGTGAAATTCGTCCGGTAGCCGGAACAGCTTTCGATTTCCGTGAGCCAACAGTGATAGGCGAACGCATTGATGACGAAGCTTTTGTGCCCGGTTGGGGAATGGATAATAACTGGTGTCTTCGCAAAGAACAAGCAGGCGTTTGTGCAAAAGCCGGAAGTGTATATGATCCTGTAAGCGGTCGTAAACTCGAAGTTTGTACAACACAGCCCGGAATGCAAATTTACACCGGAAACTGGATTGAGAATCAAATCGGAAAACAGGGAAAAACTTACGACCGTCAGGATGCAATTTGTCTTGAAACGCAAGGTTTCCCCAACTCTCCAAACGTGCCTTTCTTCCCGACTGCGGTACTTCGTCCGGGACAGAAATACGATGAATGGTGTGGATATAAATTCACTGTGGAGTAATTTCCGAAAATAAACTTTTAGAAGGAACTGATAATGAGTATCAGTTCCTTTTTTTTACATTTTTATAAATAATTTCTTTCTGGTTTGTTAATTTTTAACTAATTTTGGACGTCAAATAAAATTAAACAATTAAAAATTACTAATTATGAGAAAAGCAATTTATCTTTTAACAACTCTGTTGGTTTTCACAGTGTTACAATCGTGTACAGATGAAACTGACCTTAAACAAGACTGGACCTTAACTATTAAAACGGTAATGACCGCTTTACCCGAAATGGAAGGTTATCCATTTTCGATGGAAGTCACTCAGGATTACAATGATTTAACAGAGGATGAGATTAAAGAAATAGCCGATGCAACAAATGCTGTAACAACAATGTCAATGGGCGACATGACAATAATAAGTACGATAACAGCCACTTACGCGTTAAAGAAATAAGTTTAAACTTTAATTGAGAAAGGTGTTTGGTTAATAAGCCAAACACCTTTTTTTTGCAGTTTACTATTATTTTATCACTCAACAGCTCTTTCGATAAAGAAAATTTGTACAAGATTTGATTTTATACATTACTTTTACTTCCTGTAAAGTCAGATTTTAAAATATGAAAGTTGACCAAAACATCCGGTTTCATAAGGCTTCTTATCAGCAAAGCATAAACAAAGAAAAGGTCCAGTGCACTTTATGTCCTCATTTCTGTGTTTTGAGTATCGGTGCTACGGGACTGTGCAAAGTCAGAACCAATACAGGATCAGGGATTTTTACTTCTGCTTACGGTAATCCATGTTCACTGAGTATTGATCCGATGGAAAAGAAACCCTTATTCCATTTTTTACCCGGTACAACAATTTTTTCGCTGGCAACTGCCGGTTGTAATTTCCGTTGTCTGAATTGCCAGAATTCCAGCATCTCACAAACCACACCCAACGAAATTCAGCATTACGACCTTACTCCAGGGGATGTAGTTGAACAAGCACTTATCCGCAACACGAAAAGCATTGCATTTACTTATACCGAACCGACCGTTTTTTATGAATATATGCTTGATACTGCTAAAATTGCCCATCAAAAGGGTATAAAAACAGTCATTGTTTCAAATGGTTATATCAACAAAGAACCTCTGCTTGAATTGCTTCAATATATTGATGCTGCTAATATAGACCTGAAATATTTTGACGACAATATCTATCGTCAGTTAACCGGAGGAAGTTTAAAACCCGTTCTCGAAACTTTGATTACATTGAAAGAAAGTAAGGTCTGGCTTGAAATTACCAATCTGCTTATTCCGGGATACAGTGACAGCAAAGAAGAAATTAAGGAATTGTGTAACTGGTTGGTAGAAAACGGATTCTCAGAAACGCCCCTGCATTTCAGCAGGTTTTTCCCCACCTATAAGTTAAACAATTTATCGCCAACAGCCGAATCAACTTTAATGATGGCAAAAGAAATTGCTGAGCATGCAGGATTGAAATATGTTTATATTGGTAACATCCCCACTTTGCATGGTGAAAATACTTATTGTCCACATTGTAAGAAATTATTGATAGAACGAAAAGCTTATGTGGTAAGTAAAAATCACATTGTCAATGGAAAATGCAAATATTGCGGAGAAACAATCAATGGAATCTGGAGCCCCCCAACTCCCGAGAGGAAGTGAGTTGACTAATTACATGAATTATCACATTGTCTTATTATCATATCCCGCAAAAGGGACGCCACTTCGTTCCGTTGGCACATTGGCCTATTGGCACATTGTCTTATTGTCTCATTGTCTTATTGAATCACTCCGAAAAAACCGCAGCCGTAAAGATATAGAGATTCGCACTTTTCCAACCTTCCCAACCTAATCCTGCTTTGTCGCGCGCACAATGGCCTAGAAATTCCTCTTTAGTCCAACCTGTTTCGGTAGCAACCTGAGGTAAAAAAACACCTGAACGATATTCATCCTGAATGTAAATACCATGTTTACCAAGTTCAATTTCCGTAATATCATCAATCAATTTTAGTGGAGATAACACCGAAATTTCAATTTGACAATCGGAAAGTTCGTTTTTTTGTAATGGTTCAAACCTCGGGTCATGAAAAGCGGCTGAAATTGCCATTTCCTCTATCATTTTATACAAAGGAAGATTCTCTGTTAGCCTACCAATACAACCACGCAACCGTCCGTTTTTATGCAAAGTTACAAATGCACCGCAATTGGTTTTCAATGTCGAAGTCAGTTCAGCAGGTATCAGAGACTCGTTTTTTCGATTATTAAGTTTGTTTTCAATGGTTTTTCTCGCTAATAACAACAACATTTCCTTTTCTTCACCGGTCAGCGTGAATTCCTTCTTTTTATTTTTATTTTCACTCACAACAATGCTCCAGTATCCCACAACACTGTTGCGCTCGCCATACATTTTCACATCGCCCGAATTACAATAATCAATAGCTTTATAATCAAATGAGTCGTTGTCCACAGTCATATACATCAACGTGAGCACCGAAGTCCAGCCACACAAACTGGTTGCCAGATTCGGAATATGTTTTGTGGCATTACCCGCCAACATTGCCATAAGCGTATCCGGGTCGTTCGAAATAATTGCGTCTTTGGTGGCAGCATCACACTTCACCGCATCTGCATACGGCGGATAGTGTGAAAAATCGGTACTGATAACAAACAGATTTTTATCGTTCAGATAGGGTTTAAGCGCTGTTGCTATTTTTTTGCAAAGCGAGGGTTGTAAACCACCAATAACAATCGGAACAATTTTATACGAATGTTTCAGTCGGTAATGCAGAAAAGGCAATTGAACTTCAATGCTGTGTTCCTCAGTATGTACTTCCGGAGCTGAAGTGAAAATAGTTGGAAATTTCTCCGTCAGGTTTTTGCCAACATCTATATCGACCTTTTCTTTTCCGTAAGGCATGATAAAATCACCATCGCAATAAACAGCTGCTTTTCCAAAACTGTGATGATGTGATGAACCAATCACAAATATTCGTTCATATTCAGCATTCTCATCTAACTGATTAAATGAGGATGCTGCAATTTTACCTGAAAAAACATATCCGGCATGAGGCGAAATAAGTGCGCGGATGTTTTCAATATTCTTTCTTTCGACTTTCTGAAAATAACCGGAAATTTCCTTTTCCAGTTTTTCAGGATCAGCAGGATAAAATTTCCCTGCTACCGCCGGCATTCTATCGGTTGGGGATGAAGTATTTTTCATTTTACAAAAAAAATATAGCTGATGGAGTAATGCTTT
>CAYNHC010000067.1:0-1140 GCA_964396705.1 uncultured Paludibacter sp. | reverse complement strand
TCTTGATTCTAAACTCTTATTTTATAAAACAAATTTACCAATATTTATGTTTGAAAAAATACGAATTTATGCATCTTTGCAAAAACTCCACGCTCTCAACGGCTATTGCAATGCGACTTGCCTGAAAGCGCATTATAATTAACTTGTTATGATTTCCGGAAAGTTTGGTTATTTCTGATGCATCATAATTTCCAAACCGGCATGAGTGCCTGTATCTTCGTATATTAAATTCTCATTTTCGTACAATTGCAACTTAATAATCCCCGAAAGTCCTTCTTTAATCGACTGAATCATGGCGCCGTTTTTGGGTGACGAAAGTGAAATTGTCTTTTCGTTTAATGCATTAACGATAAGTTTCAATTTCCCTTTTCTTATCTCATAAAAAACACTGTTGATTTTAATCTCTTTGGATGTCACCTTCGAACCATTATAAGTGGCAAAGCGATACTCTTGCGCATCTACTATCAGACTTACAATCAATCCATTGAAGTGAAAAGCTTTAAAAGGAATGATGGCTTCGGAGAACATAAAGGATGTTCCGGTATTTCTAAAATGATTCGATTGCATCCATACATATTCGCGTGGAAAAGATTTTCCCCAATCTTTTTCAATATATCCTTTTCCTCCGTTAAAATCTACGAACTTACCATCAATTGTCAGATTTCCTTCGAGCACATGACTCATACTCACCACCCCATGATAACATTCCATAAATGTAAAAAAAGAGAAAAAGCCCATTATGGAAGGAGAAAACAAGGATGTTTCGATTTTTGTGTTCTCCGAAAATTTTAATTTTCCCTGTATATTTAAATCATTATTTTCAATTGAAATATCAACTCCATGCTCAGCAAAAGTGTTTTTTTGTATGCTTAACGCAAAAGGATGATCGCTTACTTTGAAATCATTTTTATCGAACTCTACATAAATTGTTTTCAAATCGACATTAGCATAAGTTACAAAAACCTGAATAAAAGAATGTGAGTGCTGCTCGTTTAAACTGATACCCGGAATCAATGCCACAGAACAAGTCCCATCGGCACTCACCATTTTATAATACCAACCTTCGAAATAGTTTTTCTTTCCGAGGTTTCCCTGAAACAGGATGGGATTTTTTATTTTATGCAACATGTTTCTGATTTT
>CAYNHC010000066.1:12297-15166 GCA_964396705.1 uncultured Paludibacter sp. | reverse complement strand
AAAGTTATTTTTCTCATTATCAGAGAATTAACATAAAAATTAACGAACTATTGATCTCCATTATTTAAGGAAAAATAAATAAACTCTGCAATTTTGCATGATAATTTTAATAAATATATTTTGTAAATACAAAATAATGTCGTATGTTTGCGACATAAAACATAAAATAATGAGAAAACCGGAAGTATTTGATAATGAACTACAAGAATTGGCCAGTTTCGCCAAAGTGATTTCGCACCCGGCTCGTCTGGCAATTTTAAAGTATCTGGCCGAAACAAAAACCTGTATTTCGGGCGATATTTCAGACCAGTTGCCACTGAGTCGAACCACAGTATCACAGCATCTGAAAGAATTACGTGATATGGGTTTAATACATGGTGAAATTGACGGGTTGAAAATCAATTATTGCTTGAGCGGTTCAACAATAAATGAACATTTATTGAAATTCGAGAAGTTCTTCAATGAAATAAAATCTATAGAAATAAGTTGCGATGGCGCTACTTGTAACTAACTTTTCCGAAGTTCTAAACTTTGGAAAAGTTACATAACAATTAAATTCAAAAAAAAAAATGAAAGTATTAATTCTTTGTACAGGAAACTCTTGCCGCAGCCAGATGGCACACGGCTTTTTACAATCGTTCGATGCGAGTATCACCGTTTGTTCGGCTGGAACGCAAGCTTCGGGTAAGCTAAATCAAAAAGCGGTTGCCGCCATGAAAGAAGCCGGAATCGACATCAGTAATCACACTTCCGATTCGGTTGATAAATACCTGAAGGATGAGTGGGATTATGTAATTACCGTTTGTGGAGGCGCAAATGAAGAATGTCCTGCATTTTTCGGAAAAGTAAAACACCGCTTACATATTGGTTTTGATGATCCAAGTCATGCTGTAGGAACTGATGAATTTATCTGGAGCGAGTTTATTCGTGTACGAGATGAAATTAAAGAAGGGTTCTATCAATTTTACGTAGAGCAGATAAAACCACAATTATGATTTACTACATTATCAAAATATTACTGTCGTCGGTGACATTGGTCGCAATTTCGGAAATATCAAAACGCAGCACAACTATGGGTAGCATACTGGCATCAATTCCGCTGGTGTCGTTACTGGCTTTTGTGTGGATGTATATCGATACAAAAGACACTGCTAAAATTGCAGAATTGTCGCAGGGGATTTTTTGGTTGGTAATACCTTCGCTGATTTTCTTTATTCTTTTTCCTGTTTTGCTGAAAAAAAATGTTGATTTTTGGTTGTCGATGGGTATTTCGCTCACAATTATGGTGATAGGATATTTTATCATGTTGTTTGTTTTGAAAAAAATTGGTATAAACATTTAATTTTAAAAGGTATGAATGCAAAAGATTTAAAATTTGTAGTTCAGGAAAGATATGGCGAAATAGCCAAACAGTCGAAAACACAAAACGAAACTTCCTGTTGTGGGGTTGGTGGTTGTTGTACCATCGATTATGCCGTTTTTGCCGAAAGTTACGACAAAGAAAAAGGTTACAATCCGGATGCTGATTTAGGACTTGGCTGTGGTATTCCCACACAGTTTGCTTCGATAAAAGCAGGAGATGCAGTGCTTGATTTGGGAAGCGGCGCAGGAAACGACTGTTTTGTGGCTCGCGCCATTGTTGGTGAAAGCGGTGAAGTGACCGGCATTGATTTCACTGATGCCATGCTCGAAAAAGCCCGCCAAAACAACGAAAAACTTGGATTCACCAATGTAGAATTTATTCAGGGAGACATCGAAAAAATGCCATTGGCTGACAATCAATTTGATGTGATAGTTTCTAATTGCGTGTTGAATCTTGTTCCGGACAAAACTAAGGCTTTTGCGGAGATGCTGCGCGTGTTGAAACCAGGAGGTCATTTTTGCGTGTCGGACGTGGTGATAAAAGGTGAATTGCCGGAGAAACTTCAGAAAGATGCGGAAATGTATGCCGGTTGTGTGTCAGGAGCTATTGACATAAACGAATATATCGCCATTATCAAAAACACAGGATTTCAAAATATCGCAATTCATAAGCAAAAAGAAATAGAAATCCCGGTGGAGATTTTAAAACAATATCTAACCGATGCCGAAATACTTCAGTTTAAGAACAAAGAGATTGGAATTTTCAGCATTACTATTTCCGCAATAAAGAGTTGCTAATAAAAAAACAGCAGTTATGGCTGAAGATGAATCAAAAAAAACATTATTGGAACAATATACCGAACTGACTAAAAACAGTCTGGTTAAGGTGCAATTCTCGTGTGGAGGCAACTCTACAAGTATTGAAGAACCGGGATTTATTCCAATTGTAGATGAAACGATAACTTATAATGATTTAGAAAATGAAAACGAAACTGAAATTTCTTGATAGATTTTTAACGCTCTGGATATTCCTCGCTATGTTCATAGGAGTATTTTCCGGTTGGATGTTTCCGCAAATAGCAGATTTTTGGAATACCCTGTCCGTTGGAACAACGAACATTCCAATTGCTATCGGACTGATTGTGATGATGTATCCGCCGATGGCAAAAGTAAAATATGAAAAATTGGGCGAAGTGTTTCGCAATTGGAAAATTCTCGGACTTTCGCTGGTTCAAAACTGGATTATTGGCCCGGTATTGATGTTCGCTTTGGCGGTATTGCTTTTTAAATTTTTCCCCGGCGAAAATAACGCCAACCTGCCTTACGTGTATGGAATTATCATGATTGGACTGGCGCGCTGCATTGCTATGGTAATTGTATGGAACGATTTAGCTAAAGGCGATACGCAATATGCAGCCGGTTTAGTGGCATTCAACAGTGTTTTTCAGGTGCTGTTCTTTTCGGTGTATGCCTGGTTTTTTATTGCAGTTGCTCCGGGTTGGTTTGG
>CAYNHC010000066.1:0-12197 GCA_964396705.1 uncultured Paludibacter sp. | reverse complement strand
ATGCGTTCTTTTATTGTCATCGACTTGAAATATCCTTTCCAAAGTTCCTGAAAAAGCTTTTCGTCTTTTGCCATCAATTCCTCATCCAGTTTTCCTTCCGGAAACAGATGAGTGCTGTCAAGTGTCATTTCAGTAACAGTTTTCAGATCGTAAAAATATCCGTAATTTCGTTTTGTATCGTAAATTATCCATTTCTGGTCGGCAAAACGATCGGTAAAATGCGAAATGACAAGAGGCAAACAATTATGATCAGGCGAAACGGGTGCAAAGAAGATATCATCGGCTGCTTTCTGGAAGCGTACAAATTCAATCAATCGGTGTTTTTCTGTATTTACTTTTTTTGCTAAGTTTCGAAGCTGCAACACATCATCATCGGCAAAGTTAAGTTCAATGGATTCCTTGCTATCGAATGTCTTACGAATGTATCTGAAAAGGAGTTCATCACTTTTCTCTACTTCCGACAGCCACACATAGCTAAGCATATTGAAAGTAACAGACATCATTTTTTTCTTTAAAGAATGAAATACACGACTCGATTTTTCTTCCTGTGTAATTACTGTAAAACATTCATCCACAAACAGAGGTTCTATCTCATCATTTCCCAATAATTTATCCGGAAATGTTTTACGATTATATGCATCGAAAACGGCCGTAAGCAAACCTTCAAAAGTTTTATCGTAACGAAAAACAATCATAAATATTCAATTTAAATTAAATCCGCTATTCAGGAAAAACAAATGCCAATTGTTGCTTATTGTCTTTACCTTTTGGCATTTTCTTTTCAGTCAGTATTTTTCGAACGAATTCGGGCGAAGTGTCGTTGACATTGGCAACAGAAAGTTCGTTGCAGGTGATAAAATACTGTGCCTTTTTCATTACTACGCCTATCTTTTTTAAATCAGGACTTTTCAGCCTTGCATATCGTCGCGAAACAACAATTAGTTTTGCTGATTTCACACCAATTCCCGGCACACGAAGTATCATTGCATAATCGGCGGTGTTTATATCTACCGGGAATTTCTCGGGATTTCGCAATGCCCACGATAATTTTGGATCGATTTCCAAATCGAGATCAGGAAACTTATCATCCACAATTTCATCCACCTTAAATTCATAGAAGCGCAACAACCAATCGGCTTGATAAAGCCTGTTTTCGCGCACTAAAGGTGGCTGTTTAAGTGCCGGCAATCTGTTATCGTAAGCATTTACCGGAATAAATCCCGAGTAATATACACGCTTCATGCTTGGTCGTTGATACAATGCCGCGGATGTATGAAGAATTTGCTTGTCGTTTTCATCGGTAGCGCCTACAATCATTTGCGTGCTTTGTCCTGCAGGTGCAAATCGTGGTGCAAACCTATGTTTTTCACGTTCCTCTTTACTTTCGAGTACACCTTGTTGAATAAACAGCATGGGTTTATAAACACTCGCATGATCTTTTTCAGGAGCAAGCATTTTCAAATTCTTTTCCGTAGCAATTTCAATGTTCACACTTAATCGGTCGGCATATAAACCTGCTTCGCGCACCCAATGCTCGCTTGCACCCGGAATAGTTTTGATGTGAATATAACCATTGAACCGATGAACTGTACGCAAATCTTTAATTACCCGAACCATGCGTTCCATTGTATAATCGGGATTGTTTATTACACCCGAACTAAGAAAAAGCCCTTCGATAAAATTGCGACGGTAAAACTCGATGGTTAGCTCTACCAATTCATCTACTCCGAAAGTAGCTCTGCGTAAATCGTTGCTTCTGCGGTTAATACAATATGCACAATCGTATATGCAATAATTAGTCAGCATAATTTTCAGAAGTGATACGCAACGTCCATCCTCGGTAAAGCTATGACAAATTCCCCACCCCGAAGTATTACCAATGCCACCCGGAATATTTTTCCGCGTAGTACCGCTGGAGGCACACGAGACATCGTATTTTGCCGATTCAGCAAGTATTTTAAGTTTTTCGAGGACTTCTTCTTTCATCTTACGCAAAGAAACAAATTTTGTCTGGAAAATTAAAAGGGAAAGTCTTAAAATACACGAAGCGTTGAAAACTTTTTTTGGAATTATAAACTCATATGGAAATGTCAATTTAAATAATGCCACACATCGAGAACCAAGGGTATTTGCATTTGTTTTCAAGAAGTGATTCCGATAATAGCCATAGTTAATTCATCACAATATTTGCATGGTGTAACCGCTTTACAACTCAGATTTATTAGTTTACTTCGATATCGTAATCCTTTGTATGTTAGTCAGCACATCGAACAATCTAAGTATGGTAATTGGTGCGCTGACATCGAAATACTGATGTTAGAAATTGATATTTATTTATTGATTTAATCAATGTTTTTTTGTAGCTTTGCAACCCATAAATTAATGAAAAAAGGAATATGGAAAGAAAACGTATAAAAAGAGCATTAGTATCTGTATATCACAAAGATAAATTAGATGAAATCATCCTGAAACTTCACGCAGAAGGTGTGGAATTTATATCAACAGGAGGTACACAATCTTTTATTGAATCATTAAATATTCCGTGTAAATCGGTTGAAGATCTCACCGGTTATCCTTCCATACTCGGCGGCAGAGTAAAAACATTGCATCCAAAGGTTTTTGGAGGAATACTTTCAAGAAGAGATCAGGAATTAGACAAAACTCAGTTAACTCAGTACGAAATACCTGAAATAGATTTAGTTATAGTTGATTTATATCCTTTTGAAGCTACTGTAGCTGCAGGGGCTGATGCTTTATCCATTATAGAAAAAATTGATATCGGTGGCATTTCGCTCATACGTGCTGCAGCAAAAAACTTCAGAGATGTGGCCATTGTTGCTTCACAAGATCAATACGAACCATTATTAGATATTATTTCCGAAAATGGTGCAAATACGACACTTGAAGAGCGTTTTTGGCTGGCTAAAGAAGCTTTTTCGGTATCTTCACATTACGACTCAGCAATATTTAATTATTTTGATGGAGGTGAAGAATCGGCATTTCGCATGAGTGAAAACAACGCCAAAATACTACGTTATGGTGAAAATCCTCATCAACGCGGAACTTTCTTCGGAAAATTCGATGATATGTTTGAACAACTTCAGGGGAAAGAAATTTCGTATAATAACCTGCTTGATATAGACGCAGCAGTAAATCTTATCAACGACTTCGAAGAAATTACATTTGCCATTCTTAAACATAACAATGCATGTGGAATAGCATCACGTCCTGTATTGGTAAATGCATGGCAAGATGCACTTGCTGGCGACCCTGTTTCGGCTTTCGGAGGAGTTTTAATTACGAATGCTGTTATTGACAAAGAAACTGCGCTCGAAATGAACAAAATTTTCTTTGAAGTGGTTATTGCTCCAGATTATGATTTGGATGCGTTAGAAATACTGGGTCAAAAGAAAAACAGAATAATTTTAATTCTTAAAGACGTAAAAATTAAACCGAAACAATATCGTTCATTGTTAAATGGCGTACTTGTTCAGGACAAAGACTCACATACAGAAACAGCTGAAGAACTGAAAGTTGTAACAACTACAACTCCAAGTGAGAAAGAAATAGAAGATTTATTATTTGCTAATAAAATTGTAAAACACTCTAAATCGAATGCAATTGTATTAGCTAAAAATCTCCAGATGTGTGCAAGCGGAATTGGTCAAACTTCGCGCGTAGATGCATTGGAGCAGGCAATTGAAAAAGCAGGATCATTTAAATTTGATTTAAATGGAGCTGTAATGGCTTCGGATGCTTTTTTCCCTTTTCCAGACTGTGTGCAAATTGCTGCCGAAGCAGGCATTACCGCAGTAATTCAGCCGGGCGGTTCTATCAAGGATCAGGACTCTATAGATGCTTGTAACAAAAACGAAGTGTCGATGGTTACAACGGGGTACAGACATTTCAAACACTAAAATAATTTACAATTTACGGATTTACAATTTACCATTTTCAGGTAAGCTTATATCTGCATTTTTTTCATATTGCTAATAAAAAAACTCTGAAATAATTAAAAAATGGGATTATTTTCATTCACTCAGGAAATTGCTATTGACCTCGGAACAGCCAATACCATTATCATTCACAACGACAAGATTGTTGTTGATGAACCATCTGTTGTAGCACTTGACAGACGAACCGATAAACTTATTGCTATTGGCGAAAAAGCACGTCAAATGCAGGGAAAAGAAAACGAAGGTATCCGAACAGTAAGGCCATTACGTGATGGCGTTATTGCCGATTTCTATGCCGCTGAATTAATGATTCGTGGCATGATAAAAATGATTCCAACAAAAAGTCATTTATTCACCCCTTCTCTCAAAATGGTAGTTTGTATCCCTTCAGGAAGTACCGAAGTTGAGATTCGTGCTGTGCGTGACTCTTCTGAACATGCCGGTGGACGTGAGGTTTATATGATTTACGAACCAATGGCTGCTGCAATAGGTATAGGAATTGACGTTGAAGCGCCCAATGGATGTATGATAGTAGATATCGGAGGTGGTACCACTGAGATTGCTGTAATTTCACTTGGAGGTATTGTATCAAATAAATCTATCCGTATTGCAGGAGATGATCTTACGCTCGATATTGTAGAATATATGGGACGTATGCATAATATCAAAGTGGGCGAACGCACAGCTGAAATGATTAAAATAAATGTTGGTGCTGCACTTACCGATCTCGAAGATGCTCCGGAAGATTATATTGTTCACGGTCCTAACCGTATGACGGCATTACCTATGCAAGTGCCTGTTTCGTATCAGGAAATTGCGCATTGCCTCGAAAAATCAATTTCAAAAATGGAAGCTGCTATTCTGAGTGCACTTGAACAAACGCCACCGGAATTGTATGCTGATATAGTTCAGAAAGGCATTTATCTTGCCGGAGGAGGTGCTCTGTTACGTGGATTGGACAAAAGATTGAC
Organism: uncultured Paludibacter sp.; assembly: GCA_964396705.1. Lineage (GTDB taxonomy): Bacteria > Bacteroidota > Bacteroidia > Bacteroidales > Paludibacteraceae > Paludibacter. Next base: position 7,270 of record CAYNHC010000066.1, on the reverse strand, counting down.
TGACAAACTGAACATTCAGTTTCATATAGCAGACGATCCTTTACATGCAGTTGCTCGGGGAACAGGAATTGCGCTCAAAAATGTGCATAAATTCTCATTCCTAATCAGATAAATTGATCCAAACAGTATCGATAAGGATAGGGCAACGTCAATTTCGCCTTAGACTTATCGATTTTTTGTATATAATTACTATTAGTTCCACACAAGTAAATTTCAAATAAAATTTCAATCCTGACAATTGAAACAAAACAAAAAGCAAATTTGAATTGAATGAGAACACTTATCAATTTTTTGATACGCTATAGTGTAGTGTTTTTATTTCTACTGTTAGAAATAATTTCGTTCACTATGATTGTTAATAATCAGGGGTATCAAAAAAGCATCTTCTTATCATCAAGCAATTCAGTTGTTGCCGAAATGTATGAACTAAGCAATTCGGTAGTTGAATTTTTCAAATTAAAAGCTGCTAACGAAAATCTTTCAGAAGAAAATACTGCTTTTAAAAATCAAATCATCAAACTGCAAAATAAACTTGCTTCATTAACAAAAGACTCCATAAACGATTCAATCCATTTTCGAATTCCTCCCGAAATGGAATATCAGTTTATTTCAGCAAAGGTGATAAATAATTCCACTAATAAGTTACAAAATTATATTACCCTCAACAAAGGACTGGTTGATGGCATAAAAGTGGATATGGGTGTAATAAGCGACGAAGGAGTTGTTGGGATAATCAAAACAGTTTCAAACCGGTTTTCGGTAGTTATACCATTGCTAAATCCAAAAATACAAATTAATTGTAAGTTTATAAGGAATAATTATATTGGAACTTTAGTTTGGCAGGGCGATGATTATCGATTTGGCAATCTGACAGACATTGCACGCCATGTTGAGTTTTCGCTTGGCGACAGCTTAGTTACAAGTGGATTCACTAATACTTTTCCAGCAGGAATTCCGGTAGGAACAATTGAAGATTTCAATATTAAGGAAAGCGATCAATATTACACAATAAAAATAAAGCTTGCTGTAAATTTCCGTACGCTTTCACATGTAAAAGTGATAGACTACCTGAATTACAAAGAACAAAGGACATTAGAAAAAGTATCAGAAAACTAAAATGATAATATTATTACAAAATATTTTCCGGTTTATAGTACTTGTTTTGATTCAGGTACTTGCTTTGAATAATATCCAATTTCTTGGGTACATAAATCCGTATATTTATATTCTTTTTATTCTTTCGTTACCCGTAAAACTACCCCGTTCGTTAACGCTTATTCTTGCTTTTATAATTGGTATAAGCATTGATATTTTTTCGAACACTTTAGGAATTCATGCATTTGCCTCTGTACTAATCGCTTTCATGAGACAAGGAACAATAAAACTGTTTATCTCCATCGAAGAAGGAAGCAATCCTGAACCTTCATTTTATACTTTTGGTGTAGGTGCATATATTAAATATGTAGTAACAATGGTTCTGATTCACCATCTGACTTTATTCATGCTCGAAGCTTTCTCTTTTGTTAATTTCGGACAAATGCTTTTTAGAGCATTCTTAAATTCGGCAGTAACCATTTTTATTATATTGGCCATTCAATCTTTTAAAAGGAAATAATAAATGATTAACGACACACTTCAAAACAGAAGATATGTGATTGCCATTATCATGTCTGTAGTGGTGGGTATTTTCATTTTACGTTTATTTTCTTTACAAATAATTGAAACAAGATATAAAGAAGGTGCAGACAGTAACGCATTTCTAAAAAAAACGCTTTTCCCGCCTCGCGGACTAATTTATGACCGTAACCACACATTACTGGTTTACAACAAACCGGCTTACGATATTACGCTGATTATTCGCGAAATACAAAACCTTGATACACTTGCTTTCTGTCGGGCGCTCAACATTGATAAGAAATTTTTTATCAACAGAATAGCTGAAATTAAAGACCGAAAAAAAAACCTGGGTTATTCATCGTACACTCCTCAGATTTTCATGACTCAATTGAGCATTGAAGACATTGCAACCATTCAGCAATCGATGTATAAGTTTCAGGGATTTTATATTCAGAATCGTACTTTAAGAGATTATGCATATCCTGTGGCAGCACATGTTTTAGGCAGCATTGGTGAAGTTTCGCAGAGGAAAATTGACAAAGACGATTATTACAAACGGGGTGACTATGCGGGTAGAGATGGGATTGAATACACATACGAAAAAGCGCTCAGAGGCGAAAAGGGAGTTGAAATTTTATTGCGCGATGCAAAGGGAAGAATTAAGGGAAAATATGAAAATGGCAAAAAAGACATTTCTTCTAAAGCAGGTGAAAACCTGACCATGACTCTTGATATTCAGTTACAGATACTGGCGGAAAAGTTACTAAGTGGAAAACTGGGTAGTATTGTTGCTATCGAACCTAAAACCGGTGAAATTCTTGCAATGGCTTCAAGTCCAACTTTCAGTCCATCACTATTAGTGGGCCGACAACGATCGAAGAACTACAACGATTTACTTCACGATCCTACAAAACCATTGATGAACCGTGCAACTCAGGGTCAATACTCTCCAGGGTCAGCATTTAAGACGCTTCAGGCACTTGTTTGTCAGCAAATGGGAGGAATAGATGAACATACAATATTTAGTTGTAACGGTCCCGGTTCATATCCTGTAAGATGTACTCACCATCATGGATCACCGGTAGGGCTGATTAATGCGATAGAACAAAGTTGTAACCCCTACTTCTGGAATGCCTTCAGAGTGACCATCGAAAAAAATGGATATGGTAAGAATAATATTGATTTCAGAACTACTTACGACCAATGGGCAGATATGATGAAAAGTTTTGGGTTGGGAGAAAAGTATAAAGATGGAGATATCTACGAACAATCGAGAGGTTATATCCCAACACAAAAATTTTACAATAGAGTTTATCTCTCCGAAAGGGGATGGAGGGCGATTACCATTCGTTCAAATTCAATTGGTCAGGGAGAAATACTTGCAACCCCTCTACAACTTGCCAACGCAATGTCTGTTATTGCTAATGAGGGATATTACATTACCCCACATTTAGTCAGAACTGATTCGATGTCAAAAAAAGTTCATCGTTGTAAAGTAGATAAAAAGTTTTTTCCTGTTGTATATGAAGGTATGTGGCGCGTTTTCGAATCAGGAACAGCCCGTTCGAGCAAAATACCGGGAATAGAAATGTGCGGAAAAACAGGAACGGTTCAAACAACCGGCAAAGACCATGCTTTCTTTGTGGGATTTGCTCCGCGCGAAAACCCTAAAATTGCCATTGCCATTGTGGTTGAAAATGCCGGATTTGGTTCTACGTATGCAGCGCCACTTTTCAGTTTAATGGCTGAGCAATATCTGAAAGGAAAAATTGAACGAACTGCTATGCTCGAAAAAGCAACAACTACTGTAACAAATAAGAATGTCAAGGAACGTTAGTATAAAATATGCATTGGACTGGACAACAGTTATCTACTATGTTGTTTTAGTTATGATGGGTTGGCTCAGTATTTATGGAGCAAGCTACAATTTTGATCAATCAGGAATTCTCGACTGGGAACAAAGAGCAGGAAAACAGTTTATCTGGATTCTGACAGCATTTGGTCTGGCCGGAATCTTGTTATTGCTTGATTATAAAATATACAACTATTTTTCCTACATAATTTATGGTGCAGTACTACTATTATTGCTGTTTACAATTGTTGCACCTTCTTCTATTGTTCCCGATATCAAGGGCTCCCGTTCCTGGATAGTTTTAGGTCCTGTCAGCTTTCAACCTGCTGAACTTGCTAAAATTGCAACTTCGTTAGTGCTTGCAAAATTTATGAGCTCTTATAATTTTAAACTTAAAAACTGGAAAGATCTCATGCTTCCGGCTATGTTAATTTTTCTTCCATTTGCACTTATTGTTTTACAAAAAGAAACAGGATCTGCATTAGTATTCGTTTCATTCCTTCTCATGTTTTACCGCGAAGGAATGAGAGGACTTGTCCTTTTGATAGGTGTGTTTGCAATATTTTTATTTGTAATTGTTATAAAATTCAGCATTATACCTTTACAACCCGATGGGGCTACACTGGGAATAATACTGGCCATGGGAATAATAGTGATTACTCAGTTAATATATGCATTCTTTTATGTTCAAAATCGAAAAGAATCCCTGATATTATTGCTTGGAATAATTATAATTACCGGCATTTCACTAATTATAAGTAAATGGTATATAATTAACTACAACTATTTTGCAGTTTTTATAGTTCTTGCGTCATGTGTTTACTGGATTTTTGTTGAATTATTTAACAGGTTTCGTAAATACTGGATAATTGTTGCAGTTTCGGTTATAGCTGCTGCATTTAGTTTTTCTTCCGATTATCTGTTTAATGAAGTACTTGAATCTCATCAGCAAATCCGCATCAAAGTATTACTGAATATGGAAGATGACCTTACCGGAGCTGGATATAATGTCAATCAATCCAAAATAGCCATCGGTTCAGGTGGTTTCTGGGGTAAGGGTTTTTTGAATGGTACGCAAACCAAACTGAAATACGTACCGGAACAGGACACTGATTTTATTTTCTGTACGGTAGGCGAAGAACATGGTTTCTGGGGTTCAACACTTGTTTTGTTAATTTATTGGCTGTTGTTAATGCGATTATTAAAAATTGCAGAACGACAACGGGAAGTTTTTAACAGAATATATGCGTATTGCGTTGCATCAATTTTATTTTTTCATTTAATGATAAATGTCGGGATGGTGTTAGGAATAATGCCGGTAATCGGAATTCCACTTCCTTTCTTTAGTTATGGCGGATCCTCTTTATGGGGTTTTACAATTCTTTTGTTTATCCTGCTCCGACTGGATGCTTCGCGTTTAGAGAGGTTAAATTAATTCATTATAAACTCAGTTTTGCTCGTAGTGTTTTATATCCGGCCTGACTCACTTTTATTTGATGTCCGTTTTTAAGCGTTAATTGTTGAGTTTGCTTTTCGTATAAATCTATACGTGAAATTGCTTCAACATTCACTATGCATGAACGATGCACCCTTACAAATCCGGTTGAAGGCAAATGTTCTTCAAAATACTTCATTGTTTGTTCCTTCAGGTATTTTCCCTGCATTGTAAAAATATGAACATAATCGCCGTCTGCTTGTAAATAAAGAATTTCCGGCACCATAATTACATGTATTTTCTGTCCGGATTTTACAGCAATCCTTTCCAAAAATTCTACGTCATTTCTTTCTTCAATTACAGGGCTTTCTTCAACTATATTTTTAGAGTGCATAATTTCCGGCTCACTAACTCGTTTTTTCATATAATAAACAGCTATCAAAAGCAAGTCGAAAAGTAAAGATAGAAATCCGTTATAAAACAGAAATGGATAAAAAGAACAGGCAACATCTTCACCGAGTACAACCCAAATAAGGCCATACCCTCCCGCAGCAGATGCCGCGAGTGAAAGTAAAATTAATGCCGCATAATTGATGATGCGCTGAAAACCGGGCAAATTTTCGAATTTGCCAAATTTAAGTGTTAATATCAGCATTATTCCAACAGCGCCACAAACAAGAGTCTGCAAAGTAGCCAATACAAATACAAATAAAGCATCTATATTCAGCAATGGCAGCATTGACAGGGCTTGTAATACGGCAAACCCTGTCAAGAATAAAATATACTGCCACATTCGTGCTTTGCTTTCGAATACCGACTGAATCATAGTTTATCAGCTTCTTAGTTCACCACCTCCAAATACACATGCTCCTGTAATGATAAGTTTTCGGGAGGTGTCTAAATTCTGAGACTTAATGCGTTTATCTTCAAAACCACCAAATACAGCATCCAAATGAGTTTCCACAAGCCATGTCTCAGGAACAATAATAGTAACACCACCAAACACTGCATTAACTTCGAGATGTGCATTTCCTTCAGGAAGGTTTGTTTTACGTAAATCCAATGTAATGCCTCCAAAAACAGCATTCAATTCACCGCCCTTAAATTCCGGGTCGAGTACAATATGTTCACCTGCTCCGAAAATACTGTTTTTCGAAAACGAGTTTCCTGTACTATCCCATTGCGTATAATTCTTGTGATGGTTGTGATATTTATGGTGATAATGACTCCACTCCTCCTTACCCCATTTTGGTCCAAAGATTTTTCCAAGTATTATAACCACTCCAGCCATAATTAAGAGTAATGGCCAATATACATTTGAAAAGTCACCATTGAATCCGGGTAACAGTTGTGGAAAAGTCTGAATAATACGTGGTATAATAAAGAAAGTACCAATAGTTATCAGAATTACACCCGACACCATGTGACGTTTAAAAAGATTAATCACGCCTATAAAAATCAATAACATTTGCCAGGAGAATACTATCCATTTCATTTTTTGTGGTAATAACCCAAAGTTAAAACCCAAAAATAGCACGCCAATTAACATTAACGTTAATCCAAATCCCAGTCCTTTTGTATAACCATTATTATACGAAGTTTTTAACTCATTTTCCATAAAAATAAATTTTAAAATTGTTTGCTGCAAAATTAGGTCGCGCAATCACTTGCAGCAAACATTAATCGATGAAACCACCTATATTCCCGACAAGATAAAATCATTTTCCGACAATAACAGATGTTTTAAATAAAAAAGTTCGTTTTAAAATCGGGATATCCTGACTTCAAAACGAACTCCTTTATATTTTACAGCAATTATTTACTGTTCTTTTTCAATAAATCACGGATTTCAGTAAGCAAAGCTTCTTCTTTCGTAGGCACTTCAGGAGCAGGAGCAGCTGGTGCAGGTTCTTCTTTCTTCTTGGTTGAATTAATAGCTTTGACTACCATAAAAATAGCAAGTGCAATGATAAGAAAATCAACTGTTACCTGAAGAAAATTACCATAATTCAATGTTACAGCTGCAACATCGCCTTCGGCAGCTTTCATTACCCATTTTAAATCAGTAAAATTAACTCCTCCTAATAATAATCCGATAGGTGGCATTACAATATCGGCTACAAATGAAGCTATTATTTTACCAAATGCACCTCCAATAATTACAGCAACAGCTAAATCAATTACGTTGCCTTTAATTGCAAAATCTTTAAACTCTTTTATCAGACTCATAAATCAAATGTTTTAAAATGTTTCGAAAACTTAAATATTTAAACTCGTTACAAAGATATATAATATGTAGAAAAAAACAAATAAACATGTTAAATCTTCATATAATTATGAATTAATATAGTTTTAGTTATATCTCA
>CAYNHC010000065.1:10300-15277 GCA_964396705.1 uncultured Paludibacter sp. | reverse complement strand
TCTTAAATATAAAGTTCAATTTATCAGATACATATAACTTGTATAATGACTAATGAGTTTGATAAAAAATATGTTTGAAAGGATTTATAACCTTGTAACTACTTGAATTTATTAAATTTTTTCTCGATTCCTGAATCTATTAATATCTTTCGTCTTTCCTTTTAATGACTCCAACATACCGGCATATTTCACCTGTTTTACTGATTCCTTCTAAAATTACTGTGTAATTATTTGGTTTATCGGCGGTGTAGAATTTTACATTTATTGTCCCGGTGCTGTCAGTCCGCAGTTTTGGATTCCAGTAAATGGTGGTTCTCAAATCAGGTTTTACAAGCTTTCTGATACTGTCAACTTCATACTTTGGCATATAAAATTCAGCAGGTTTTTGGAATCCCAATGGTGTAATATGTAATAAGCTTGGAGGTGTGACTGCCTGACGAACAACCCCTTTTTTAAGAGTAATGGCAATAACACCATTTGCTCCTTTCGAACCAAAAAAAGTTGCTGATGCCCCTTTGAACAGAGCGATATTCTCAATGTCAAACGAATTTAAATACATCACATCATCCAGATTTTCTGTTTCAATACCATCGACAACAAAAAGTGGATTACCGGAAGCACCTCTGATGGATATGCTTTGTCCGTTTACCTGAACGCCCGGCATCATAACAATTATGTCAAGAACTCCCATGCCGGGATAATCTTCAAGCTTTTCGGCGCTAAAATTATTATCAGCCATACTCGCATAAAAATCTGTCATATTATTGCTTTTCTTTGCTTCAGCTGTAACATTTATTTCATCAAGGTCAAATACCATCATTCCACCTTCGGTATAATATTTTTCTTTAATCATCTGGAAATAATCGGCGGGAGGATTGTTCTCGAACGAATACTTTTCAGGAATAAAAGTTTTTGCTGCAGGAAATTGATCTTTATCAACAATTAGTTCCACGTCCACTAATTTTAGTTTGCTTTTCGCTTTTAACGCAATTGTTGTGCTGTCAGGAAATTGAATTCCATCAATCAGAAAACGTCCTGCTGTATCAGTCTTAGCAACGCTAATGCTGTTTTTATACCCTGAGAACATAATTACATCACATTCCTTTACAGGTTTCATGAACAAATTAAGCACTTTTCCGGATATCGTTTGTCCTGCCTCAAGATAATATTCAGGCACTTTAATATGATTTTTTACATAATCCGCAGTATTAAACCTTCTCCAGCCTTGCGTCAACATGAGTAGATCTGTTTTTTCGCGTGTTGCATTCGAATTGTCAGCAAAATACGAAGCAGGATTTTCAATATATCCTTTTATGTCTGAACTTAAAAGCAAATAGCTCAATATATTATCGTTTATTGTGTCATTTACAACATTCTTATTGTCGGTAACACTTATCGAAAAATCACCTTCAAAAGGTTTGCCTGTAGAAGATATTATGTTATAAGAAAGCGCTACTGGTTCGCGTTTTCCGTATGAAGTGTTATCTGAATTGAATGTTACCTGAGGCAATAGCAATGGACGCACAAAAACCAATCTTTCGCAATAGGTATTTCCTAATGAGTCAATCACAGAAAATGAATTTATTCCCGCAGGTAAAATACTTTCAGGTATTACTCCCTCATTTTCTTTTAAAGGTTTAATAAAATATACCACTCCTCTGGAATGTATCAATAACAGAAATGAATCTATGGGCTTTGAAATTTTGTTCGAAATATCATACATTATTTTCCCGCGATTATTTGTTAAACGCATTCCTATCCCCTCCGACTTTGTTGAAGGAAGACTTATACGTTTTTCTATTCCATTCGATGATTTTACTATTGCATAATAACTTTCTCCGGGATTTGTTTTAACAATGAATTTCCCCATTCCTTTGTTAATAGATTTAAAATCAGTAATATTATCTCCTGTGTTGTTAAATAATTGTCCTTCAACTTCAGTCGATAATCCATCGGTTCCTATTGCTTTAAACGCTATTGTTTGCAGATTATCATCAAGGAAAATGCCACTCTCGGGAAAGAATTGTACATCAAAATCTTTACTGAAATCGGGTAGAAAAATCTTATTTTTATACTTTAATCCCGGCTCGTTGATCGAGATTTCAATAATTTTCTTTGAAGTTACAGTAGTGTCAATTGTTGCCTGAAACTGGATTTTACCTTTTGCATCCGAAGTTGAAAGCAATTTTCTTTTTTCGGGTTTTAGCCAGTTTTGAGTTATTTTTACATTCTTAGCGGCTACAGGATTACCATAAGTATTAGTAAATGTGAGATTCACAGGTACTTTTCCATTTGTCTGAGTCCCGAAAACTACCTGACACGAAATTCTGTCATCAATTTTATTTCCTATGAAAATATTCTTAGTATAGAAAAAATCAGTTGATGCATTTTGCATCCAATATGTATAGGCTCTGAGTGCATAGTTTCCGGGTGACAGTTCGGGTGACAGTTTCATGGTGCCATAAAAACCGAGAGAATCCTTGCGGATTTTTATACGTGAAATTACAGAATCCGATTTATCAATCAACTCCACATAAACAAATTGACTTTTGGTGGTTTGCCGGTGAGTAGAAGCATTTACCAGATAAGCTTTGAACCAGATTTCCTCGCCAGCACTGTAATAAGGTTTATCGGTGTGAACGTAAACTTTTTCCTGAGGAGCTGAATACCACAACTTCGAAAAATTTGAAACTATTGTTTTTGAAAAATCTTTAGTTTGTTCATTTGCTGAATAACAAAATGTGGATAGAATAGCAAAACAAAATACGAATAATTGTGGGGCAGTTTTTTTCATGTATAAATTTTAAGTATAACGTATTAAGGAATCGAATTAAGGGTGAAAACCGAATTTTGATTTTTTTAAATGCCGGACAAAAATATATAATCAAAATCAGTTGTGAAAATTTTATTTTTCAACAAATTTAGTGCCTAAAAAAATGCCCGATTCATTTTTTATATGAATCAGGCATTTTAAGTTATATTTTCCTATAATGTTAGCAAACCGGATTGGGTTTAATCAGTTTAAAGAAGTCATTTCCTTTGTCGTCCACCAAAATAAATGCAGGGAAATTTTCCACCTCAATTTTCCAGATGGCTTCCATGCCCAATTCAGGATATTCCAGACATTCCACTTTCTTGATGCTGTTTTGAGCCAAAATTGCGGCCGGGCCACCGATTGAACCTAAATAGAATCCACCGTATTTCTGACAAGCATCAGTTACCTGTTGCGTGCGGTTACCTTTGGCAATCATAATCATGCTACCGCCATTGGCCTGAAACAAATCAACATACGAATCCATACGTCCGGCAGTTGTTGGGCCGAAAGAACCCGAAGCCATTCCTTTAGGAGTTTTGGCAGGACCCGCATAATAAATCGGGTGGTCTTTTACGTATTGCGGAAGCGGTTTACCTGCATCCAACAATTCTTTAAGTTTGGCATGAGCAATATCGCGACCTACCACAATGGTTCCGCTCAACGATAAACGTGTTGAAACAGGATATTGTGATAAAGTAGCCAAAATATCTTTCATAGGCATATTCAGGTCAATTTTCACCGCATTGCCTTCACCTTGCTGGCGGTATTCTTCAGGAATATATTGACCCGGATTGTCTTCCATTTTTTCCACCCAGATACCATCTTTGTTGATTTTTCCTTTGATATTGCGGTCGGCCGAGCACGAAACTGCCATACCCACAAAGCATGAAGCACCGTGACGTGAAAGACGTACAATGCGAATATCGTGGGCAAAATACTTACCGCCAAACTGAGCACCGATGCCCGATTCCTGAGCAGCTTTTAATACTTTTTGCTCCATTTCCACATCGCGGAAAGCTTGACCGAGTTCGTTGCCTTCGGTTGGCAATTCGTCGTAATATTTTGTAGAAGCCAGTTTCACTGTTTTCATACAAGCATCAGCCGAAGTACCACCAATCACAAAAGCAATGTGATAAGGAGGACAAGCTGCTGTACCCAATGTTTTCATTTTTTCAGTCAGGAATTTCTCCAGCGAAACAGGATTCAAAAGGGCTTTTGTTTCCTGAAACAAGTAAGATTTATTGGCCGAGCCACCACCTTTGGCAATAAAAAGAAATTTGTACTCGTTGCCGTGATAAGCCACCAGATCGATTTGTGCCGGAAGGTTAGTTCCGGTGTTCACTTCGTCGTACATGTTGAGCGCAGCATTTTGCGAGTAGCGCAGATTTTCTTCGGTGTAAGTTTCGTAAATACCTTTCGACAAGGCTTCTTCGTCGGTTCCGTTGGTCCACACGTTGCTTCCTTTTTTAGCATAAACGGTAGCAGTTCCTGTATCCTGACAGAAAGGTAGTACGCCTTTTGCCGAAATTTCAGCATTGCGAAGCATAGTTACAGCCACATATTTATCGTTATCGCTGGCTTGTGGGTCAGCAAGAATGGCTGCCACTTGCTTTTGATGCTCAGGACGAAGCAAAAACGAACAATCGTGCATGGCAGCACGTGCCAGTTTTGTAAGCGCTTCCGGTTCCACTTTGAGGATTTCCTGTCCTTCGAACTGCGACACCGAAACATGCTCTTTGGTAAGCAAATAATACTCGGTTTTGTCTTTTCCCATTGGGAATGGGTCTTGATACTTAAATTCTTTTGCCATATATTTATTTACAATTTATACATTTACTATTTAGCATTTGAAAGAGGTGCAAAATTACGGAAAAATTTCTGGAATTGACACTTGGGATAAATATTTTTGACAGCTTTACTTTTTGACTTAAGCGTTAAAATATTGTTTCTAAATCCATTCACTTAAAATATTTGATATTAATAAATTTAACATACATTTTGGGGGAATAAACAAATGTAAGCCGATTTTAAAGTTAATTTTAATATACTTAATATAATTCATTTGAAATTTTGTTTTTCGGGTGAAATAATTGATATTTGAAAAAATGCTGTCAATTGAAAATAAAAATTTTCTATATCAAATATTGTTTATACTTTTGTAA
>CAYNHC010000065.1:6744-10200 GCA_964396705.1 uncultured Paludibacter sp. | reverse complement strand
AGCAAAATATTTTACTTTTGTCCCCAAATTAAAATAAACATAAATTCATAATAATCAGACAGTAAAAATCACTGTTACTTCATTAAAACATTTATAAACTACAATATTTTAAACGTGAAAAAAATAATCTATCCTATCATTGTTGCATTTCTTCTTATTGGTTGTAAAGCATCTAAAGACATAATCTATCTACAAAATGCCGGCACACCCGCACTTTATTCATCAACTCAAAATTATCCAATCCCCGAACCGGTTATAAAAATTGGCGATTTACTTTCCATTACAGTTAATTCAAGTACTCCTGAAGCAGCACAGCCGTTCAATTTACCAATTGTTCCTATAGCGAAGGGTGAGAATGCATATAATATTGGAAGCGGAACAGGAGTTTCAGGGGGAGCTGGTGGTTTACAAAACTACCTCGTGGATACCGAAGGAAAAATTACCTTTCCTGTTTTAGGGAAAATATTCGTTACTGGTATGACAAAAATGCAGCTTGCCGAATTAATCAAAAGTCGCATATCACCCAGATATATAAAAGAAGAGCCAATTATATTGATTCGGTTCGCAGGTTACCAAATCACTGTGTTGGGCGAAGTTGGCGGTCCCGGAGTATTCAGTATAAACAACGAAAAAGTATCTATACTTGAAGCATTAGCGCAGGCAGGCGATCTCACCATGTTTGGACGACGCGACAATATATTGTTAATTCGCGAAAATGATGGGAAAAGAGAAACAATACGTATTGATCTCAGGAATAAAAATCTGATTAACTCACCTTATTATTATTTGCAGCAAAACGATGTTCTCTATGTACAGCCTAATGATAAAAAAATCAGAAATACAGAATATAATGCAACAGCTTCCATTCCTTTGTCATTGCTTGGTACAGCTCTGTCATTAACATCTTTGGTTTTTATATTAATAAGTAAGTAGATTTACAGTTACGAGTTACGAGTTACGGTAGCTATGGTTTTAAAAAGTATTACAACAGAAATTCATTACACATAACAAATCAAAAACATCTGAATGATGAACAATTATAATATTGACGAATTGGAATTAATTGGTGAAGATAAACCAATTAACTGGCGTGAAATTTTCGAAAAACTGATGTTTAGCTGGAAATGGATTGCGTTATCAGTGGTTATTTTTACAATTTCAGGTTACATCTATGTGAAAATGCAACGTGATGTTTTCCAAACAAATGCGACGCTATTGGTGGCCGATCAAAGTAAATCCGGTCAAATGAGCGAAATGGCATTGGTACAGCAATTCAGCAATGTAAGAGCCGGATCGTCTTATGGATTATCGTCGCAGTTAAATAATGAAGTGGCTGTGATCACCTCCACCGAACTTATGAAACGAGTGGTGAATGAATTGGAGCTTTACACCACTTACAACCGGAGAAACTTACTGGAAACAATCGAACTTTATTCAACTTCGCCTTATTATGTGAAGTTAGACAGTTTATCATACTCAAAATTAACCGGTGGTATTAATTTCGATATCACCAACAATGCAGGTAAATATGAGATAAAAGGAGTTTTTCAGGGAATTGATTTTCACAAAATAGTGAATAAACTTCCTGCTACACTTAATACGCCGTCGGGTAAAATGGTAATTCTTCGACAGAATGAAAATCCGGTTGATTACACTGTAAATGTTACCATTACTCCCCTGATAAACACTGCCAAACAGTATGTAGGTGCATTATCTATAGAAACAGGGAAAATGGTGGATGTCCTTAATATCAAATTAAAAGCATTCAATCCACAAAAAGCAAAAGATGTTGCAAGTACCCTGATTAAAATATACAATCAGGATGCCATTGAACAAATCAACCGTTCAGCACTTTATACCGCAAAATTTATTGATGAACGACTTGATTTAAAAACTAAAGAACTTGCCGGCGTAGAAACTGAAATTGAGAAATACAAAAAAGAGAACCAGTTAACAGACATACAGGCCGATGCGGCGCTTTACATGCAAAGTAACAGTGAAAATGAGAAAAAACGGGTTGATTCTGAGGTTCAATTAGAATTGATAAAATATGTAGAACAATTTTTGTCGGATACTAAGAATCATGACGAGTTAATACCCAATCTGGGTTTGACGGATCCGGGTCTGTTGAGTGTGATAAATAAATACAATGAACTTGTAATGACACGTCAGCGCATTTCACAGGGTTCTTCGAGTGATAATCCGGCGTTAAAAAATATTGACCAACAGATTACCTCTAACCGGAGATCGATCAGATCAAGCATAGCCACTTCAAAAAAAGGATTGCAACTCAGCAACAAAAGCTTTGGCGACCAGAACACCGAAATAAAAGAACGGTTAAGCAATATCCCACGTCAGGAACGTGAGATTCTTGAAGTTTCACGTACGCAACAGGTAAAACAGACCCTTTACTTATTCCTGCTTCAAAAACGTGAGGAGGCTTCATTAAGTATGGCTGTAGCACTACCAAAAGGCAGATTACTCAATGCCGCTGATACTGCTTCACACATTGCACCCCGTGCACCGATGCTAATGGCTGTTTTTGTTTTATTAGGTTTGCTTCTTCCGGTGGCCATAATATTGCTGAAGGATATGCTCAACAGCAGGTTAACAGAGAGATCGGAGTTGGAGAAACTTACTAAAGTACCCATTTTAGGGGTGTTGGGAAGAAACAAAGGTAACAATGTTATTATCGATCATGCTACTAATGCGAATGCTAACTCGGAATTGTTCCGCTTGATGCGTGCCAAACTGCAATTTGCGCTTGACCATCCCAAAGAAAAAGTTATTCTTGTTACATCAACCGAGTCGGGCGAAGGTAAAACTTTTGTAAGTATTAATCTGGCAGTTTCCATTTCTTTTACCGAGAAAAAAGTATTGCTGATAGGATTGGATTTACGTAAACCGATGCTCTCGAAGTATTTCAATATCCCGGCTGGCGATGGCGTTACTTCTTACCTTTCAGGAATAAATTCAAACTATAAATCAATGATTAAGACTTCAGCTGAATATCCTACACTTGATATTTTGGCTGCCGGAGTTATCCCACCCAATCCGAATGAGTTGATTATGAAGGATCGAATGGATACTTTAATCAAAGAATTAAAGGGAGTTTATGATTATATTGTGATTGATACAGCGCCCGTTGGTGCGGTTTCGGACACCTATTTGCTCGACCGTGTAGCCGATGTTACTATTTATGTTTGCAGAGCCAATTATACCGATAAACGCAGTATTGATTTTGTGAATAAGATCAACAATGAAAAATCTTTGAAACGAATTTATTTAATAATGAATGATGTGGATATCGAAGCCGGATATGGTAACTATCGGAAATATGGTTATGGATACGGTTATGGATACGGATATAAGAAAAACAAAAAAGGTTGATTCATTAGACATTATATAGATTAGTCTTGTATGAAATTGAATATAAGATTTTTTACCACTAAGGCA
>CAYNHC010000065.1:0-6644 GCA_964396705.1 uncultured Paludibacter sp. | reverse complement strand
ATTGTGTCCCAAAAAAGTCAAGACGAGTTCAATATCTTACATTCTACATTTTTCATTTTTCATTTTCAAAGCATATTAATTCATCCAGTCTGATAATTATGAAAATAACATGTATAGGAGCAGGGTACGTAGGTGGACCCACAATGGCAGTAATTGCAGAAAAGTGTCCTGATATTGATGTTACTATTGTTGATGTAAATCCTTTACGTATTGCAGCATGGAACGATGAAAATCTTGATCATCTTCCAATTTTTGAACCGGGATTAAAGGAAATTGTTTCGAAAACAAGAGGAAAAAATTTATTCTTTTCTACTGATATTGAAGCCGCGATAAAAAGTGCCGATATAATTTTTATTTCGGTAAATACACCAACAAAAGTACATGGTGTAGGTAAAGGCATGGCAGCCGATTTAAAATACGTTGAGCTTTGTGCAAGACAGATAGCTGCTGTAGCAAACGGCAATAAGATTGTTGTAGAAAAATCGACATTGCCTGTCAGAACAGCCGAAGCCATAAAAACGATACTCGGCAACAACAAGAAAGGATGTAAGTTTCAGGTCCTTTCCAATCCCGAATTTCTGGCTGAAGGAACTGCCATTCAGGATTTACATAACCCCGACCGTGTGCTGATTGGTGGTGATCAAACACCTGAAGGTCTCTCAGCCATCGAAACCCTGAGTTCAGTTTATGCAAGATGGATTTCGCGCGACAGGATTATTCAAACCAATGTATGGAGCAGTGAATTATCCAAACTTACAGCCAATGCTTTTCTGGCACAACGGATTTCGAGTATTAATTCAATTTCGGCATTGTGCGAAAAGACCGGAGCCGATGTTGACGAAATTGCCAGGGCCATTGGAGCCGATAGCCGTATTGGTTCTAAATTTCTGAAAGCTTCAGTTGGTTTTGGTGGATCTTGTTTCCAGAAAGATATTCTTAATCTTGTTTATCTTTGCAAACATTTCAACTTGCCCGAAGTGGCTGAATATTGGGAGCAGGTAATAAAAATGAACGATTTTCAGAAAAGCCGATTCTCCGGACATATCCTCAAATCCTTATTCAATACTGTATCAGGAAAAAAAATAACTTTCCTTGGATGGGCATTTAAAAAAGATACCAACGACACGCGCGAGTCTGCTGCCATTTATGTCGCAGATGAATTGTTACAGGATCGGGCAGAGATACATGTTTACGATCCCAAAGTACCTGCCGAAAAAGTATTTGCCGATATTGAATATCTCCAGTTGCACCGACTCAATAACCAGGGCAAGGGAGTTGAACAATATGAACAATTAACTCCGGACGAAATAAGGAGTCTGGTAACAGTGCATAACGAACCTTACAGCGCTTGCCTCGATGCTCATGCTATTGCAATACTTACCGAATGGGATATGTTTAAAACACTGGAATGGCAACAGATATACGATAATATGAACAAACCTGCTTTTGTTTTCGATGGACGGAATGTACTCAATCGCAAAGACTTGACAAGTATAGGTTTTGAATTGTATTCTATCGGGAAAGCGTGAGATAATTCATAATTCATAATTCATAATTCATAATTCATAATTCATAATTCATAATTAAGAATTTATTCGCAACTAACTTTCAAGCTACAAACTTTACAAACTTTAAAAGTACAGACGCAATGCATTGCGTCTCTAACAAACTTTCTAACTTTTCAAACTTCACAAACAACGAATGAAACGAATATTAATTACCGGAGGTGCAGGTTTTATCGGTTCACATCTTTGTGAACGATTATTAAAAGAAGGTAATGAAGTAATCTGCCTTGATAATTATTTCACAGGTCATAAATCAAATATTGAGCACTTACTTGGTAATCCGTATTTTGAATTAATTCGTCACGATGTTACGCAACCTTATTTTATTGAGGTTGACGAAATTTATAATCTTGCTTGTCCGGCTTCGCCCATTCATTATCAGTACAATCCTATTAAAACGATAAAAACTTCGGTGATGGGAGCTATTAATATGCTGGGACTTGCCAAAAGAATCAAAGCTAAAATTCTTCAGGCATCAACAAGTGAGGTTTACGGCGACCCGGATATTCATCCTCAACCCGAAAGTTACTGGGGAAATGTAAATCCAATAGGTCCCCGGTCGTGTTACGATGAAGGAAAGCGCTGTGCAGAATCCATTTTCATCAACTATCATCAACAAAACAATGTCAGGATAAAAATAATCCGGATCTTTAATACCTACGGACCACGAATGAATGTAAACGACGGTCGTGTTGTATCCAATTTTATTGTTCAGGCGTTGAAAGGTGAAGATATTACCATTTTTGGTGATGGGATGCAAACCCGAAGTTTTCAGTATGTTGATGATCTGATTGAAGGAATGATAAGGATGATGAATACAGGCGATGATTTTATAGGACCGGTAAATATTGGCAACCCTAATGAATTTACAATGTTGCAATTAGCACAGAAAATTATTGACTTAACAGAGTCTGATTCTAAAATAATTTTTATGCCACTCCCCGAAGATGACCCATTGCAACGGCAGCCTGTTATTGATCTGGCAAAAAGCAAACTCAATGGTTGGACACCCAATGTACAACTTGAAGAAGGACTCACAGAAACTATAAAATATTTTGAGAAAAAAGTGAGTAGTAGGTAGAAAATAGTAGTTAGTATATAGTGAGTAGTGGGTTGTGGGTAGTTGATAGTTGATAGTGGGTAGTGGGCAGTGGGTAGTTACTATTAACTATTTTACTACTGACTATTTTACTACTGACTACTAACTATAAACTATTGACTACAAATCACCCACTATCAACTATCAACTGTCAACTATCAATTGTCAACTGTCAACTATCCACTATAAATAAATGAATCTTACACTTATTGCCGGTGCACGACCCAATTTCATGAAAATTGCGCCTATCATTCACGCTATTATTCAATTTAATTCGACTTCCCCTGATCAGAAAAAAATACATTTTCGCTTAGTACATACCGGACAGCATTACGACCGTAAAATGAGCGAAACATTTTTCGAAGAACTCAACATTCCCCAACCGGATGTTAATTTGGGTTGTGGAGGTGGTACACAGGCAGAGCAAACAGCTGCCATCATGGTGGCTTTCGAAAAGGAGCTTATGGCACATCCTGCCGATTTACTTATGGTGGTGGGTGATGTTACTTCTACCATGGCTTGCAGTATTGTTGCCAAAAAGTTGAATACCAAAGTGGCGCATGTTGAAGCCGGAATCCGGTCGTGGGATTTGACAATGCCCGAAGAAATTAACCGAATGGTAACCGACGCACTTGCCGATTATTATTTCACCACCACCCAACTTGCCGGCGATAACCTCAGAAAGTCCGGAGCAAAAGATGAACAAATTTTTTTCGTGGGCAATGTGATGATTGATACTTTGCTTGCCAATATTGACAGGTTTGTTCAACCGGAAGTTTTCAAAAAATTAAATCTGAAGGAGAAAGAATATATAATGCTTACACTTCATCGACCGGCCAATGTGGATGAAGTAGAAAAATTAAAATCATTAATGTCTGAAATTCTGAATAATGTTCAGGGTTTACCTGTTATTTTTCCTATTCATCCGCGCACAGCCCGTATTTTTTACGATTTGGGTATAAAAGCCGAAAATCTTCATATTGTCGATCCAATGGGATACCTTGAATTCAACTATATGGTAAAACATTCGAAAGCAGTGATTACCGATTCGGGAGGTATAACCGAAGAAACTACCGTGATGCATATTCCCTGTATCACCCTGCGCGACAATACCGAACGTCCCGAGACATGCACTGTGGGAACCAATGAGTTGATCGGGACTAACCCCGATGCTATCAAACCTGCATTAGATAAACTGTTTGCCGGTGAGTGGAAAAAAGGGGAGATCCCTGAATTGTGGGATGGTCATTCGGCAGAACGAATTGTGGAAAAGTTGACAATTGACAATTGAGTTGACAGTGGATAGTGGATAGTGGATAGATGATAGTTGATAGTTGACAGTTGGTAGTCCCGAAACGAGGATTTGCAATCCGAAGTAAAACTAAAAATGGATTTGCAATCCATAACTAATTAACTAACTTATTTCAAAACTCTTTGGTAGGGGAAGTGTAAACCTAACAGGTTTTGAAAACCTGTTAGGTTTGGAAAAACGAATTTCCACTCCCGAAACGAGGAACCAAAGGTCTTGAGCTTGCGAAAAATTGCAATCCGAAGTAAAACTAAAAATGGATTTACAATCCAGAACTAATAAACTGACTTTATTTAGCCGTATAATATATTGTTAGAAACAATCGACCAGAAAAGGCTGTCTAAAAAGTAAGAAGAACGCAAATTACGCGAATAACCGCAAATTTACACAAATCATAAATATTTATATTTCAACAATTTAAATAATTGCGAAGCAATGAAATTTGTGAAAATTTGCGCAATTTGCGTTCAAAAAACTCTTTTGATACAACCTCAGTAGAAGAATATTAAGAGAAAAAACATTCTATAAAAATGAAAATTTTAGTAACCGGTGGAGCAGGTTTTATTGGCTCCAATCTTTGTGAGGCATTGTTGAAGCGTGGAGATGAAGTCATTTGTCTTGATAATTTTTCCACCGGAAAACGAGAAAATATCCAGTCATTAGAACAGGATTATCCAACCCGGTTTACCCTGATGGTGGGAGATATTCGTAATATTGACGAATGCAGAGCAGCTGTTCTCAATGTGGATTATGTACTTCACGAAGCTGCTTTAGGTTCTGTTCCCCGTTCTATTAACGATCCGGTTACCACCAACTCGGTCAATATCACAGGTTTTCTGAATATGCTGGTAGCCGCACGCGATGCAGGGGTGAAACGTTTTATTTATGCGGCAAGTTCCTCTACTTACGGCGATTCAAAAGCAATGCCTAAAGTGGAAGAAGTGATTGGACGGCCACTCTCCCCGTATGCAATAACCAAATATGTAAATGAGCTTTATGCCGATGTTTTCTCCCGCACTTATGGGATGGAATGTATAGGATTGCGGTATTTCAATGTATTTGGACGCCGACAGGATCCACATGGGGCTTACGCAGCAGTAATTCCACTCTTTGTTAAAAAATTATTGGCACACGAACCAATAACCATCAATGGAGATGGTGAATTTTCGCGTGATTTTACCTATATCGATAACGTGATTCATATGAATATGTTGGCACTGGCGACTACCAATGCTGACGCACTAAACTCAGTATATAACACTGCGTGCAGCGAGCAGACTTCACTGAATCAACTGGTTGAAACCCTGAAAGAATTCTTATCTGAATACGATGCCGGTATCAATAATGTAGAGGTAATATACGGACCAAACCGCATTGGCGATATTCCGCATTCGCTGGCATCCATCGATAAAGCAAACAGATTGTTAGGATATACACCATTGTTTACTGTACGTAAAGGATTGCATGAAGCAGTTAAATGGTATAAAGAAAATTTGTAGAGACGCAATGCCTTGCGTCTCACAATGCCTTGTGTCTGATTGGTAGAGACAAGGCATGCCTTGTCTGTACAGTTTGAAAGGTAGGAATTCATAATTGATGTAGTCAAATCCGTCTCGATACGAGGAACCAAAGGTCTTGAGCTTGCGAAAAATTGCAATCCGAAGTAAAACTAAAAATGGATTTGCAATCCATAACTAATAAATTGACTTTAAAATCTAATATTAATAACAATGAAAACAGCTATAATCATACCTGCAAGATTGAACTCAACGAGATTGCCCGGGAAAATACTGATTGACCTCAATGGTAAACCTCTGATTCAGCGTACCTACGAAGCTTGCTTATGCAGTGAACTTTGCAGTAATATTTTTATTGCAGTTGATGATAAAATAGTAGAAGAATCATGCAAAAAGTTTACTCCCAATGTTATAATGACGGGAACACATCATATAAGCGGAACTTCACGCATAGCAGAAGCTGTTCAACATATTGATGCTGATGTGATTATTAATGTGCAGGGAGATGAACCTTTTATCGATGCTAAAACTATCGATCAACTTATACAGGCACTTACAAGTGATGAACAGGTGATGATTGCCAGTGCCTACAGCGAGATTAAAACCGACGAAGAAGTAAATAATCCCAATCTTGTAAAAGTGGTTACGGCTTTAAACTCCGATGCTATTTATTTTTCACGCTTTCCCATTCCTTATAACAGAGATCATCAAACCATGAAACCTGAAAGTTTTAAAAAACACATCGGAATTTATGGATACAAAAAAGTTTTCCTCGAAAATTTTGATAAACTACAACCCTCCTTCCTCGAAAATACTGAGAAGCTTGAGCAGTTACGATTTTTAGAAAACGGCTACAAAATCAGGATGATAAAAGTAGAAGCCTTTGAAAAAGGAATTGATACACCCGAAGACCTGGAGTGGGCAAGAGCAGTTTGTAAAAGTTTGTAAAGTTTGTAAAGTTTTTAAAGTTCATAAAGTTTTAAAGTTCATAAAGTTTTAAAGTTTATAAAGTTTTGTAGAAACACAATGCTTTGTGTCTGATTGGTAGAAACATGCCATGCCTTGTCTGATTTAATATAACTCCCCCTCGTTTCCTACCTAAAATCGTGCGGCAGCGGGAATGATAAAAGAGATTTGTTATATTTTCTGATTAT
>CAYNHC010000064.1:0-15284 GCA_964396705.1 uncultured Paludibacter sp. | reverse complement strand
AATGGACTCCATTGGCTGCTTTGGCCAAGGAACTCAACATGAAAATAATTTCACCCGCGATGAATTATGGTACATTATCGGGCTACAGCGATCCAATTGTTTGGTTGGATGAGTTTTTTACTTTAGTTCCTTTATCGGGTATCGATGGCATTGCAATACATAGTTATATGGGCAATGCATCAGCCATGGCATCGTATGTAAAGCGTTTCAAAAAATACGGAAAACCTATCTGGCTAACTGAATTTTGTGCATGGGAGAAGAATATTTCAAGCGTAAACGCACAAATGTTTTATATGTCCGAAGCAATAAACTACCTCGAAAGTAATCCAGATGTGATGAGGTATGCGTGGTTTATACCTCGTGCCAGTGGCGCTGTGGAGTCTTACCCGTATATGCAGTTGCTCACCAAAAACACTCCTTACGATTTGTCCGAACTGGGCAAAGTTTACGTGAATATGTCCACACTCGACAAAACAATTTATTATCCTGAATTGCAGAAAATACCTGCCGAGCACTACAGTTCGTTAAGCATGGAAACCGCTGTGAAGGAAGGGAATTGGAGTGCTTCGATACATTTGCGACCAACAACAGATATTGATGGTGTTCTGGATATAACTGATTTAAATTCTGATATGTGGTTGGAGTATTTAGTTGAAACATTTAATATTGAAAATCCTATCATTGAAATGAGATATACATCACTTTACCATTCTAATATTGAAATTTCGGTTGATGGAATTGTTACTTCAACACTCGCATTACCCAAAACCGGAGCTGAAAATGCATGGACTACTATAAGCACAAGTCTGCCAATGAATATTGGT
This sequence comes from uncultured Paludibacter sp., assembly GCA_964396705.1. Taxonomy (GTDB): domain Bacteria; phylum Bacteroidota; class Bacteroidia; order Bacteroidales; family Paludibacteraceae; genus Paludibacter. Next base: position 14,460 of record CAYNHC010000064.1, on the reverse strand, counting down.
AAACACACCATTCGTATAAAAAATACCTATGGCGGAACTTCACTTAATTGGATAAGAATAAGTAAATAGTTGAAGGTCATTACTATAAAAATCAGATTATTATCAAAATATATAAATCAATAAAAAAAATACATTTAATGAAAAAATCGTTTTCGCATTTGGTCAATTTAGTAATGGTTTTTTGCCTTATAAACATTAGTTGTAATCCTCAACCCGATCTTCCAATTGATGAGGAAGTTATTGACTCAACCGAAATAGGTTCAGGCGAAACCAACGGATACAAGCTTGTATGGCAAGATTTATTCAACGGAATATCGCTTGATGAAACTAATAATTGGGTCATTGAAGTGAATGGCGATGGTGGTGGTAACAGTGAATTACAATACTATCGGCGTGAAAATATTTCGGTTGGTGTAGAGCCTGTTAGTGGTGATCGTTGTTTGATAATTAAAGCGAAAAAAGAAAACTATTCAAATAAAACATGTACTTCGGGACGACTAAAAACCCTTGGTAAAATGTCGGTAAAGCATGGTAAAATAGAAGCGAGAATAAAATTACCACGTACAGCCAATGGTCTTTGGCCTGCGTTTTGGATGATGGGAGCTGACTATCCAAGCGTTGGTTGGCCAAAATGTGGTGAAATGGATATTTTAGAAATGGGAAATACGAATGGTATTAAAAGAGGTACACAAGATAAATATTTCAGCAGTTGGTTTCACTGGGGCGAAAGTTGGAACGGTGGTTCGTATCCAAATTGGGGGAAAGATTTCACAAACCCTACAGGTATTCAGGACGATTTTCACTTATTCACACTTATTTGGGACGAAAATGCTGTAAAAACGTATCTTGATCTTGATAAAAATCCGACGGCAACCCCAATTTGTGAGATGGCAACAAATGGTGAGGACAAAGCTGGCAATGCAGCACATTATTTCCACAAAAAATTCTTTGTTATTTTCAATCTTGCTATAGGTGGAAATTTTACTCAGATTTGGGACATCAATAAAATAACTGCTTTGAATGCAGAAAATAATTATGAAGCGAATATGTATATCGACTTTGTAAAAGTATATCAACTCGGTGTTGTCGGCGAAGAATACAGCGGTCCGGTTTTGGTAAAATAGTGGTATGATAAAATGAGGGGCAGAAATTTTCGCTTTCTACCCCTCTTTTTTATTGTTTAAAATCGTTGTAAAAAGTCACTCAGATTTACATCTCTTCCCAAATCCATTTTTTTACGTAGCCGATACCGGTTAGTTTCCACACTTCTCACCGACATGTTTAATAGCGAAGCAATGTCTTTCGACGATAAATCCATCTTGAGGTAAGCACATAATTTCTTATCGCTTGTATTCAGAACCGGAAAAGTTTCGCCCAGCCGTTTTAAATAATTTTCGTACACTAAATCAAAATTTTGTTCAAATCGTTTCCAATGATCATCCTTCTCAATGTTCTGATTAATAATTCGTTCCATTTTAGATAAGCGCGAAAGAACAGATGTTGGATTTTGATTGGATTTGATATCAGTTGTAACATGGGATATGTTTTCAATTAAATCGAGTAACATTTCATTTTTCCTAATCAGGTTCATTGTCGAACTGGCAAGCTCTTGCGATTTATGACGCAATTCATATTGTAATTGTTGGTTTTTCAGCTCTTTAATCTCCTTCTTTTTTTCACTTGTTTCGGCCTCAAACTTAACCTTTTGTTCATTAATTTCAATTTCCTTCCGCTTTTCCATGTCTAAAGCACCTTTTTTCGATTGATTATTTATAAAAATAATTAATCCTATTATTAGCGCAATCAGCAGAATTCCGTAGATTACAAAAGCTATTTTAGATTCGTACCAAGCAGGTAAGATAATAAATGTATAGGAACAAACAGCCTCGTTGGATTCAAGAACATCGCGGGCACTTACTTTGAAAGTATATTTCCCTTGTGGTAACTGTGTATATTCTTTGATATTATCAACGCTAAAATCAGACCAAGTTTCGTCGTAATTTTCCAATATATAACTGTATTTCACCAGGCCTTCGTTCCTGAATTCAGGGGCAATATATTCAAATCGGATCGAATTTTGCCTGTGACTAAACCTGTCCTCTTCTTCATTCTTTTTACCTTCTCTTTGACCAACAACCATCGATTCTTTATTATTGGTAATAAATATATTATTTAAAAACACTTTGAAATTGGAGTGTTTTTGTATTTCACTCATAGTATTAATTGAACAAAATCCATCTTCAGTACTTAAAATTAAATTTGTGCTATCGATAAAATTTATATGTTCAAAACCAATAATAATTTTAGGTTGAAGAATTTGATAAGTAAGTGAATCCATCATGTATTTATGCGCCGATTTTTTCTTAGCAACTCCCACAAAGCGACCTGAAATACACCACACATCACCATTTTTACCCTCATGTAACCGCATATAGCTCGGTGGAGTTTTAAACAATTTATTCCAATTCTGATGCTGAATCATTTTATCTGCCTTTTTATCGTAGAAATAAAAACCTCTTTCAGACGAAAAAATTAATTCGTTTCCTATGCGGAAAACAGTATTGTTTCTGTTGCTTGGCAAACCCTTTTCTTCATTATACAAAACTACTTTTAAAATACTGTCTTTTGTGGGATTAAGCGTTAACCTGAACAATCCTTTTTGCCAATGACTAAACCAAATCGAACCATCTGCATCTTCTTCGAACATTGGGCTCGATTCATTAAAATTACCTTTGATAAAATGAGAGAATATCCAGTCTTTTCCTGTTTTTCGCAATATGAAAAGTCCCTGATAAGAGCATCCCAAGATCAAATTCGGGTATTGATTCAATTGCTTGAAGGCCCATGTGCCCGGTAATCCTTTAATTGGCTCAGCCTTATTGGCATCAATTATAAATGCACCCCTGTCAGTACCGCAAAAAAGTGTATTGTCAATCTCATTCAGACACCAAACCTGCCCTTCCATTCCTTTCAAAAGGTTTAATTGCAAAGGCATTGAATTGATCGGAAATGGATAATTTACCGTATATAATCCCTGATTTGTACCAAAAAACATGGTGTTGGATTTTAAATAGGAAGTATAGCCGGCTCCATATAAATTATTGGTTCCAAACATGTTCATAATCGGGCTATTTAGCATTACATAGTCAATTCCTTTATCCAATCCGAGCCATAAATTCTGTTGATTGTCAAAAGCAACACTTAGCACCGTATTGTTTTGTAATCCTGAAAAAGTATTATTGTAAGTGACTGATTTGTTTTGTAAATCGAGCACAGCAATACCACGTTGTACAGTCCCAAACACCAACTTTTTTCCGTTTGTAGTGGCACAGAATACCTGATTGTTTATTAAAAAGGCATCAATTCCGGTATTAAAAGGCATAATAGTAACTCCATCATAAATATATGTTCCATTAAATGTAGTTACAATTAACACTTTGTTATCTTGATAAGGTAAAATAGAGCACACTTTTTTATTGGTCAAAATTTCAGAACCGGGGATTAAGGAAAAGAAATTTCCATTGAGCATAAATATTCCATTTGCTGAACTTGCAATAAAAAAAACATTGTGCACAAAACCCGAAGCATCGATACCTTTATTGAAAGGCAATCTTACGATTGTATCGCCATCGTATTTATATACTGATGCTTCGGATTGAAAGTATATTTCTTTGTTTCCTTCGTAGATTTTATATATTTCATTTGACCCGACTGTTTTAATCTTATATCTGTTTGTCAACGAATTATAGTCGAATTGACCGTTTTTTTGTTTTTGAAAATACCCGAATTCGCTGAATGTGGAAGTATATATCCGATTGTTTTTGGAATAAAGCACAGAATGTACATTGGTGCCATTGATTATCGGATAGGTTTTCCAGTTTTTACCATCAAACTCCAATAATCCGGCATTATTTGCAAAATACATCGCGTTTGACTCATGTTGCGTAATTCCCCAGTTTTGAGCTCCGGATTTGTAAGTGCTTCTGCTAAAGTTTCTGACCATGTAATGATTCCCAAAAACTAAACTATGTATTCCCAGAATTATAAGAATCAGTATTCCTCTTTTCATAAATATAAATGTTAAATTGTAGGTGTTTCAGAGATTTAGGTTTCAATATTAGTTCATTTTTATCAGTTGAAATAGAAGTTGAAATATGTTACATAACATAAAAAATCATATATCATTGACATACAGATATATAAAATTAAATATGATGTAATTTTGAGTAATACATTTCATGCAAAAACGTATTTATGTGTGGTATTTTATGTGTCTGTAACACATCTTTAATTTTATATTTGTAATGGTGATTATGCAAAAATCAGAAATAACAAAACAACGCCATAATTCATTACTAATTATTTACATTTAAAAAATTTACTTTATGAAAAAAATTACTAAATCATTCCTCTTATTAGCTGCAATAGTAGCTTGGGGAAGTGCTTTTTCGTATGTTAGTGCTGCAAAGCAGTATTGTCACGAACCGATTACTGCTGGTGGAAAGACAATTTATTTGTCTTGTGAAACTATTTCAGTCGGTAATTATCGTATTACTATTGAATCAGATATTGCTATGACAAACCTTTCGGCAGGATGTTATGCCAATGTCAATGGTGTTGGAGGTTACCAATTGATAGCTTCACCTGGCTATGTGAGAGCCTCTGATGGAAAAAAAATCACTATTGATATTCCATCAACTTCTGCTCCTAATCTTTATACTCCATTATATGTGTTGTTCCCTGGTGAACAAAATTTTGGCTCGTGGCCAACAAGTGATATTATTTGGACAGGAACTTGTGTAGTTGGTCCTCCTGATACTGAAGCTCCAACAGATTTTACAGCGACAAAAGGTGCAGTCGATGGTTCAAGTGTAGAGTTACTTTTAAAAGCAACAGATAATTCAGGATCAGTAACCTATACAGTAACTTATGGTAGTACAAGCTTTGATGTTATTGGTACATCTAATGTAGAAAAATCGCATATAGTAACAGGATTAATGCTTTCAACAGCTTATTCTTTCTCTATCGTTGCTAAAGATGCTGCTGGCAATAGTATTCCTACTCCAATAGTAGTTGATGCAACAACAACGGCGCAACCGACAAACCTAATTGTAAATGGTGATTTTGCAAGTGGAATAACAAATTGGGTGTTTTCATCAACTGGTACAGTAACTGATGGAGAAGCTTATTTTAGCACTGCAAATGCAGCAGGAAATCCTTGGGACACAGAGTTGAAACAAACAGGTAAGTCATTTACATTGGGTACTTCGTATACTCTTACTTTTAGAGCACGTGCAGCAGCTGACAGAAATATATCTGTTAATATTCAAAATACAAATATATGGTCTGATCAATTCAGAAATAATGCTGTTGCCCTTACGACTACTATGACAACTTATACTTTTATTTTTGTTGCTACATCTACAAATACTAATGCTCAGCTTAATTTCCATATGGGCAATATGGGTACCAATACAACAGCAGCTGTCTATATTGACGATGTTTCTTTAATTGTTTCTCCAACTGCTGATACTACACCTCCTGATATGGGAACTGCAACGGTGGTAGGTTCTCCTGCCTTTAATTCAGTGAATCTTCTTCTTACTGCAACCGACAATGTGACTTCACCAGTAACTAGTTTTGTAGCAAATGATGCAACAAATGGCATTACAGATAAAGCTTTTACAGCGGATGCTTCAGGTAATGGAACAGTAAGTGGACTTACAGCTTCGACTTCGTATAATTTAGTTATTAAGGCTAAAGATGCTTCGGGAAATATTTCTGCAAATTCTACTACAGTTAGTTTTACTACTCCAGCCGCACCAGCTGTTACAACAATCAATTTCGAACCTGCAGGAGTAGGACAAGATTGGACATGGACTGTTGGTGAAAATGGAACTAATCCAGCACTTGAGTTTGTGGATAATCCATCAACTATTGGAATAAATCCCTCATCAAAAGTGGCTAAATTTACTGCAACCGCCACAGGCAATGCTTGGGCATTGGTTTATTCTAGTTCTAGTCCTTATGTAATTTCGGCTGATAATAAAATTATTAAAGTGATGGTTTACAAAGATCGTATCAGTGATTTTGGTTTGAAACTAGAAACTACAACTGGTGCTTTGGAACTAAAAGTTGCCAATACTCTTATTAATACATGGGAAGTACTTACATTTGACTTTAGTTCTAAAATTGGAAGTACTGTAAATACAATTGTATTCATTCCTGACTTCCTAGCGCGTACTGTTGAAACCATTAACTATTTTGATAATATTTCTTTTAGCAATGGTGTAATTTCTTCATTGGGTTCAAATAAATCTGATAACTCAGTTCGTTGTTATCCAAATCCAATGAATAATACGCTTAACGTAAGTTCGTCAACTGAAATTAATCAGGTAATTGTTAGAAATATGTTAGGTCAAACTATTAAAACAATAAATGTTAATCAACTTGAGAAATCAATTGACTTAAGTACTGTTTCTACAGGAAACTATTTTGTTACTGTGAAATTAGCAAACGGTCAGCTTTCTACTCAAAAATTTGTAAAATTATAAATTTCAATTTTATCAGTCTGTTGTGAATTCACAACAGACTGATATTTATCATAAACTTTTAAAAATTAAAAATCATGAGAAAATTTACCCTAAAAAGTATGCTTATTGCATTTATGACGTTAGCACTTAGTTTTTCAGCTAATGCTCAACCAACGGTTTCTGCACCAACACCTACTGTTGCAGCTGCAAGTGTTATTTCTATTTTCAGTGATACATACACAAATGTTGCTAATACAAATTTCTTTCCAAATTGGGGGCAGGTAACTACTTATAATGCTATTACAGTTGGTGCGACTGATAATGTGATTAAATATGGTAATATGAGTTACCAGGGTATTCAGTTTGGAAGTACGCAGGATGTGTCCGGTATGAAGTATTTACATATTGATGTTTGGACAAGCGACGTGAATGCCGCTACTTTCCCAATAACTTTGATTTGGGGTGCTGAAAAAACAATTACAAAACCAATTGCAACTAATGGAACATGGACATCGCTTAATATTCCGCTTAGCGAATTTACAGGTGCTGTACTATCAACTGCAATACAGTTTAAATTTCAATCGAATGAATGGTATGTCTTAGGAGCTGCCGGAAGTTCATCAAAATACACAACAATTTATTTGGATAATATCTATTTTTGGACTGATGTAGTGCCATCGCTTACAGTTTCGGCAAGTACATTAACTGTAGATCAACCAGCCAATAGCACAAAAACTTTTGACATTACTACTGCTAATAGCTGGACAGTGGCCAGCAACCAGACGTGGTTAACTCCAAGTAGTACAAGTGGTACAGGAAATGCAACTATTACTTTAACAGCTCAAGCTAATCCTACTTACGCATCGAGAACAGCGAATGTAACGGTTACTGGAAGTAGCACAACCAAAACAATTGTTGTAACTCAAAATCCTTCGATGCCAGCACCTGCGCCAACTCCAACTCCACTTGCAGCAAATGTAAAATCGATATTCAGCGACACCTACACACCAGCTGTAACAGTAACTGCATTCGACAATTGGTGGAACATGGCCATTGGTGATATCACATTTGCAACCGGAAATACTGGAAAAGTGATGACTACAACAGCCAGTGGTAATTGTGGTGGTCCGTTATTTATGGGAACTCCTTTAGATGCTTCAACTATGACTCAAATCCACGTTGATGTTTTCCCTACATCAACAATTGACGTAGGACTTAAACTTGTAACAGTAAGTCATGGTGAATCAGCAGGTTGGGTTTCATTAGGAACGCTTATTCCAAATCAATGGAATAGTGTAAATGTCCCTTTAACTTCATTTGTAATGTCAGCAAAAACGGATTTAAAACAAGTTGGGTTTGTAACGAATGCAAGTTTTGGCACTTTCTATATGGATAATCTTTATTTCCTCGATGGAACTACAGCTATAACGAATGTTTATGAAAACAAAGCTGTGAAAGTTTTCCCAACGATTGTTTCAGATAATCTGAATTTAACTTCGGATATTGAAGTGAATCAAATTGTAATCCATAATTTGACTGGACAGAAAGTGAATTCGATTGTGATAAATTCAATGGAAAAAGGCATTGATGTAAGTCAATTGAAATCAGGCAACTATTTCATATCCATTCAATTGAAAAATGGTGAAACAGTAAACCGCAAGTTTACTAAAATGTAATTATAAAAAAAACAGAGTCTGCAAACATTTCAATTGAATGCAGACTCTGTTCAAATTATTTTTTTATAGATAAGTGTTGATTGTGTTAACAAAGTAATTGACAAATTGGTAATTACACCCTAAGATTTGACAATCCGTTACAAATTCAGGAATGGTTATTCCAAAATAATTTTGTGCTAATTTTATTTTTTCAATAATATATAATGATGATTAAAAAATTTATACTCACAGGCTGTCTTTTCATTTCTTTTTTTGCGGCAGCACAAGATTATAAACTTGTGTGGGAAGATGATTTTGAAAAATGTACCATAAATAAAAAGAAATGGACGATAGAAGTGAATGGCAACGGTGGCGGAAACAGGGAAATTCAATATTACCGCAAGCAGAATATTCGCATTGAAAAAGAGCCGGTTACGGGTGAAAAATGCTTGGTGATAACTGCAAAGAAACAAAATTTCAAAGGTAAACCTGCTACATCCGGGCGCATTACTACCGAATATAAAAAAACATTCAAATATGGTAAAATTGAAGCTCGGATTAAATTACCTAAAACTGCTGATGGCTTGTGGCCTGCATTTTGGATGTTAGGGGTTGATAAAAATGAAGTAGATTGGCCTAAATGCGGCGAAATTGACATTTTAGAAATGGGTAAAAAAACCGGTATCGATAATGGCGTACAGGATCGGTATTTTAACGGTGCTTGTCATTGGGGCGAAAGCTGGAATGGCGGAAGCTATCCAAACAAAGGAATTTCAACTACGAATGAATATAGTTTACAGGAAGATTTTCATACTTATACATTGATTTGGACACAAGACTCAATTGTTATGTATTTAGATGCTGATAAATTTCCAAATGCAAAACCGTATTTCGAAATGCCAATTGTAGGTGACAATTTGCCAAATCAAACATCGCGGTATTTTCGTAAACCATTTTATTTAATTTTTAATCTGGCAGTTGGCGGTACTTTCCCTGAAATTTACGATATAAATCAAATTAGCGCACTTGCCAATGGAAAAGCTAAAATGTATATCGACTATGTTCGGGTTTATCAAAAACTTTAATTGGTATCATTAGGCTTATTCCCTAAAAATAGTAATTCCATTAAATTTCAAAATTACTTTTTCACGTTTTTTAAACGATGAAAACTATCTTCATATTTAATTTCAATCAAAATGACTAAAGTCTCTGCAATAATACTATTTCTTTTACTACCTCTTTTCATCTATTCGCAGGACTATCAGTTGATGTGGGAGGATAATTTCGACAATCCTGTTTTAAACGAAACAGGCCACTGGACTGTGGAAGTGAACGGCAATGGCGGAGGCAATAACGAACTGCAATATTACCGTCGCGAAAATATTTCAATAGAACAACACTCAAGCGGTGTAAATTGCTTAGTTATAAGTGCAAAACGTGAAATTTTCGGAAGTAAATTGGTTACTTCGGGTCGATTGGTTACACGCGGAAATGTGTCGGCAAAATATGGAAGAATTGAAGCACGGATAAAACTTCCTTCAACTGCGAATGGCTTATGGCCTGCATTTTGGATGATGGGCGAAGATTACTCAACAGTGGGTTGGCCAAGATGTGGCGAAATTGATATATTAGAAATGGGTAATACAAATGGAATTTCCAGAGGAACACAAGATAAGTATTTCAACGGAGCGTGCCACTGGGGCGAAAACTGGACGTATTATGCCAAGGATAACACAGCGGCTTATAGTTTGCAGGACGATTTCCATTTATTTACATTGATTTGGGACGAAAGTAACATAAAAATGTATCTCGATTTAGACAAATATCCTAACAATACACCCTATTTTGAAATGAGCATTGCCGGACAGCGAGTTCCGGGTCAGGTAAGTAATTATTTCCACAAACCATTTCATGTTTTGTTTAATCTGGCTGTGGGTGGCAATTTTACCGGAATTACCGGAAATTCCAATATCGCCAAAATCACCGCTTTACCGGTTGATGGAACGCCAGTGAAAATGTATGTAGATTACGTACGAATTTATCAAAAAGGGGTTACCGGCGAAGAATTCTACGGACCATCAACCATTGTTGATACCGAAATTCCAACTTCATTCTCCGCCACAAAAAGTACAGTAACACCAAATTCGGTTGAGTTATTACTCAATGGTGTTGATAACTCCGGTACTGTATATTATGAAATTTCGTATAATAGTTCAAAAATTGTTGTTAGCGGCACTTCAGGCGTCGAAAAATCGGTTGTTATCACCGGTTTAAATGCCTCTACACTCTATAATTTCTCAATTATTGCCAAAGATGCCAAAGGGAACGTGGCAGCAAACAATCCGATTACTATTTCGGCTACAACCGGCGAAGCTTTCAAATTGGCAACTATCAACTTCGAAACTGTTGGTCACGATTGGACGTGGGTATCGTTTGGTAACGGAAGTAATGCCGCCGATTTGTACACTATTGTTCCAAATCCTTCAGTATCGGGCATTAATACATCAGCCAGTTGTGCAAAATATAAAATCAATGTGGGTGCACAATCGTGGGCGGGTATTTATTCTGATAATGCGGGGAGCATCACTTTTACACCTGATAATTGTATCGTTAAAATTCAGGTTTACAAACCATTTATCAGCAATTACATGCTGAAACTTGAAAATGGAGCTACTACTTTTGAAAAAATTGTTCCCAACACCAAAATCAATCAATGGGAAGAAATCACCTTCGATTTAACAGATAAAATTGGTCAAACCATTACCCGCATGACACTTATTCCCGATAATATTGCAACTCGTAATGCTGAACGAATTTGCTATTGGGATAATATTTCCTTCAATTCAAATGGTCCAAACGGTATTCAGAATCTGAATAATTTTAATATTAAAATATTTCCAAATCCATTCAACGATCAATTGAAAATAACTGCCGAACAGGAAATCAGCACAGTAACTATTCGCAATTTAATTGGACAAATAGTTATGAATAGAACCGCAAATAGCTGTGAAATAAATCTTGATTCACAAGAAATCACAGCGGGTAATTATTTCGTTACCATCAAATTGGCAAACGAAGAATTATTCACTCAAAAGTTAGTCAAATTATAAATTTAAAGAAATAATAAACAAAAAAATATACAATGAAAAATCGCGGAATTTTATTCTTTTCAATAATTTTATGTCTGAACATTTTTTGGACACTGAATTTAAGTGCTCAAATTGTGAACGTTGGTAGCGGCAGTTATACCAAAACTTTTCCGGGAACTGATGCCGCCGGACGAAACGCTTATCCTTCGGGAACGCCCCAGTTTTCGGGATCTGCCATAGGAAAACCTGCACCAACAAACGACTGGTGGTCGGCTTTGATGAAAAACGGCACGGCTTCCAATCTTTTCAATTATCCATTTACGATGAAAACTACGAACAATGGATTGGTGGTCACTTACATTCCTAATGGAGTAATCGATGATCAGATACCTGTTATCGTGGGAGTTACCGGAATGGCAGCAACAAAAACTACAGTTTCGGCTTTTTCCGATTGGTTAATTACCATGAATTGGAACGATGGAACACGCAGTTTTGAAACAACTTCGGGAATTGGGATGCCTTTTCTTTATTTTACAAAAGGAAGCGCCGATGTAGCACAAGTAACTGTAAATTTAGGAACTGTGACTATCGAAAATGAAATGCTGATAATTACCAACCTCCGAAATAACGCAGATTTTGCGGTGTATGCTCCTGTTGGTAGTACCTGGACTCAGAATGGAAAAATATATACTTCCACTTTGAACGGTAAAAATTATTGGTCGTTGGCATTTATTCCACTTACAGCAAGCAATGTATCAGCCGTGGCAACCGAATATAAAAAATATGCTTATGTTTTCCCAACGAATACTACCGCTACATATAGTTACAACGAAGCTACTTCGGTGGTGCGTACCGACTTTACTGTGCAAACCGAAGTGAAAGAAGGGACAGAAAACAAGATGTTACTTGGTTTGCTTCCGCACCAATGGGCAAATTTAGCTTCGAACTCTCCTGTTCCAGACAAATACAGCTATGCCGTTATTCGCGGACAAATGAAAACCTTGGCGGGTAACAGTTTCAGTGTCGAAAATAAATTTAAAGGGATATTGCCAACTCTACCTTATGTGGATAATTACAGCGCAGGATTTACACCTACTGCATTATCGCAAAAAGTGAGTTCTATTGAAAATGATCAATTGGCTTTGTGGACCGACTCGTACAACGAAGGTCAGGTTATGAACCGCTTGATTCAAACTGCTCGTGTAGCTGCCGAAATGGGAAATACAGTGTCGTTCAATAAAATGTTGGCTACCGTAAAAGACCGACTGCAAAACTGGTTGAAAGCCGATGGTGGCGAAAAAGCATTTTTGTTTTATTACAACACAACTTGGTCGACATTAATAGGTTATCCGGCCGGTCACGGACAGGATAATAACATTAACGATCACCATTTTCATTGGGGATATTTTATTCATGCAGCTGCTTTTGTTGAACAATATGAACCGGGTTGGGCTTCGCAATATGGAGAAATGATAAATTTATTGATACGTGATGCGGCTACTACCGACCGCAACGATACAATGTTTCCTTATTTACGTAATTACAGTCCTTATGCAGGACATTCGTGGGCTAATGGTTTTGCTACTTTCCCCAACGGTAACGATCAGGAATCCACTTCGGAAAGTATGCAGTTCAATTCATCGTTGATTCACTGGGGCGAAGTAACCGGTAACAAAGCCATTCGTGATTTGGGAATCTACCTTTACACAACCGAACAAACAGCCATTGAAGAATATTGGTTTGATGTTAATGATCGCAATTTCCCTGCAACTCAACAATACAGCCTCGTTTCGCGTATTTGGGGAAACAGTTTCGATAATGGAACGTTTTGGACGGGTGATATTGCAGCTTCTTACGGCATCGAACTGTATCCAATCCACGGCGGTTCGCTTTATTTGGGACACAATATACCTTATGCTACAAAACTTTGGAACGAAATTACAGCCAAAACTGGAATTTTAAGCAATCAGGCCAACGATAACTTGTGGCACGATATAATGTGGGAATATTGTGCGTTTACAGATCCTGCAAAAGCCATTGAGTTGTACGATTCTTATCCGGGCAGAAACCTGAAATTTGGTGTGTCCGATGCACAAACTTACCATTGGTTACATTCGATGAACGCTTTAGGTCAGGTTGATGCTACTGTTACAGCGAATTATCCAATTGCGGCTGTATTTAATAAAAACAATGTAAAAACCTATGTGGCTCATAATTATTCAAATACTGTCATCACGGTTACTTTCTCCGACGGTTATCAACTACAAGTTCCTGCACGCAGAATGGTTACAAGTATCGATAGTAACGCAAGAGGAACGTTGACTTCTTCGTTTGCTCAGGCGAGTATTGGCGGAAGCGTTCAATTAAACCTGACTGTTACCGAAGGCACTGCAACAAAAGTGGAATTTATGGATGGAAATACCTCCTTGGGAATTGTAAACGCCGCTCCTTACGTATTCAATGCAACCAATTTAGGTCTTGGTGTTCATAGTTTTTACGCAAAAGTATTTGAAAACGATAAATTTAATACTTCCAATAGTGTGCTTGTAACTGTAGGCAATCAAATGCCTTACGGCGGAACTGCCTCGGCAATTCCCGGAACAATAGAAGCCGGAAATTACGATACTTTTGAAGGTGGAAAAGGACAAAATATAGCTTATCTGGATTTGAGTCCGGCAAATGCGGGCGATTACAGAATGGATGAGTCGGTAGATGCAGCAAGTGTTACATCTGAGGGTGCAACTGTTGGTTGGATTGATGCCGGTGAATGGTTGGAATATACTGTAAATGTGGCCGAATCGGGTTTGTATTCATTTGCATTCCGTTATGCTTCAGGAAATGCAAACGGTGGAGGTCCTTTCAGATTAGAGCTTGATGGTCAGTCAGTTTCAGAAAATATTGCTGTTCCTTCAACTTCTACAACTGTTTGGACTGTTTGGGCTACAAAAACGGTTAATGATATTCCGCTTAGAGCTGGAAAACATGTGTTGCGCATGGCTTTTTCGTCTGGTGAATTTAATATCGGAAAAATGACATTTATCAAAACGGGACAAATGACAAACAGTTACCCTACTGCAAATGCCGGAACAGATATAAAAGTGCTTTTACCATTTACTTCAACCACACTCAATGGTTCTGCAACAGAATCGGCAGGAAAAGCGTTGACCTATAAATGGACGCAGA
>CAYNHC010000063.1:1227-15339 GCA_964396705.1 uncultured Paludibacter sp. | reverse complement strand
TTTTTTTTGTCTATAATCGGTAATTATTTTATATTTTCAATAATTATTTATTGTTTATCAATATATTTGTATATCTTTGCTGAAAATTACAATTGATATGGAAATAAAAATTACAACCAAACAAATCCTGAAAGTACTTCACATTTTTTCGTGGATTATCTTTATAGGTCTCTGCATAAAAGCAGGTGGTATATTGGCGAATGCATTTTATGCAATGGTTTTCAGCCCGGTATTTGTTCACAATTTCTGGGACGGACTAAATTTGTCAAGCTTATATCATTTCGACAAAGGATATTTTCTTTCCCTTACTACACAGATGAGCATTGTAGCTGTGCTGCAAGTCATTCTTTTTTATATGATCGTAAAAATTCTGTACGACAAGAAACTGGACTTGACACAACCGTTTAACACCGCGATGAAAAAACTGATTTCGAACATATCTTATTTGTCGTTTGGCATTGGTATGTTTTCGTACTGGGGAGCAAAAAACACAATTTGGCTGATGGAAAAAGGCGTAGCCCTGCCCGATATTCAGAGTTTGGGATTAGGTGGCGCCGATGTTTGGATATTTATGGGAATTATCCTTTTTGTTATTGCGCAAATATTTAAACGGGGAATAGAAATTCAGGCTGAAAACGACTTAACAATTTAAGGTATGGCTATTATTGTAAATCTGGACGTAATGATGGCAAAGCGAAAAATGTCGTTAAACGAATTGTCGGATAAAGTAGGCTTAACACTTTCCAACTTGTCAATTCTTAAAACCGGAAAAGCTAAAGCAATCCGCTTCTCTACGTTGGATGCCATTTGTAAGACGCTCGATTGTCAACCTGCCGATATTCTGGAATTTAAGCAGGATTGATTGTGGTAGTATTGAAAAAACAGCCGCCCTGCATCACTGCGGAACGGCTGGTTTCAATTAACCATTTTATTTACTTAATTACTTTGGCTGCCAAAAACACATTTTTGGAGAAACAATAGCTTCTTCGGCTTTAAGTTGTTTCATAGCTTTATCAACTTCTTTGCGATCGAGTCCTGTAAGTTCAACCAATTTACCTGCATTAACCGGAGCACCGGCTTTTTTCATTGCTTCCAATACGATTTCTTTTGTTTCCATGATGTTTAAAAATTTACCCCCAACCCCTAAAGGGGAGTTGAAGTTAGTATTGTTTTCTTTATTCTCTTGTTTATCAATCTAATTATATTTTTAAAATTTATTCAGATAATGAGTCTTACTCCCCTTTAGGGGTTGGGGGGTCATCATTCTATGTTTTTTCTCACCATTTTCAAAAATTCCTGCATCCGTTCGGTATCCTTTTCATCAATAATTTCCATCAAAACTTTCAATTCAGCGCGAATTTTTTCGACCTGGTTGTGGGTGTGGGGATTGAAAAGAATTTCGGTCAGCAAATAATCATCTTCACCCAACAGCCCTTTTGCAATGTCCATGTGGCGTTTAAAAGTTGTTCCCGGAGCTTCCTGAGGCACCATAACCGATGCAAATACCAATGTAGATGCAAAGGGAATTGATAATGAATAAGCAATTGTTTCATCGTGTTCATCAAAGCTATACTCAAATATCCTGAGTTTTAATGAACCGTACAAATCTTTGAAAAATGCTTTCCCCATGTGATCGGATTCCGAAATGATAATTGCGCTTTGTGTACTTAGATTATCGAGTGTAGCAAAGGTTGGTCCGAACATCGGGTGTGTTGATACATACCGCATTCCGGTTTTTTCGTAATATTCCTGAAGTCCGGTTTTAACAGATGCAATATCGGAAATGATACAACTTTTCGGTAAATAAGGAATCACTTTTTCAAAAGCGTCAATTGTATATTTTAAAGTTACACAGTTGATAACCAACTCCGGTTCAAATTCCTGAATTTCTTCGTATTCAGTCATTCGTAATGTGTTGAAAACGAAGCGTAATCTTTTTGGATCAGTATCGAACAACGCAACCTCGTGTTGAATACACATTACATCAGTCAGAAAAGTGCCCATTTTTCCGGCACCAAGAACAAGTATTTTCATTATATGCAAGTTACAAGTTACAAGTTACAAGTTACGAGTTACAAGTATTTTGTAAACAAGTAGGCGAGTAAACATTGTTTTAGTTATTATATTTGCAAAGGTAGAAAAAAAAGTTTACTTCAGGTTTGATTTCGACTAAATGGTTTTTAATTTATAGTTACTGTAATTTTCTTCGCTATTTTCAATGCAGTTGTTATGGTGCTTAAATCAGTCGTCAGACTTCCATCTTTACCTGAATAATGACTATGACCAATAGGTTTCATTTCAATTTCACCCGGTTTTTTTGTGTCAATTTCAGCAGAATAAACCACGGCAGGTTGACTTGATGTTTTATATTCTTTATCTTCGGGATAAAGGCTGTTGTGCCAATAATCGTTCCAGTCCCATGACTGATTGAGTTCAAGCATAACTTTGTACTTCCCATTCAGCGCTTTTTCGGTTTTAACATTGATAATAAATGATTCCAATGGAGTTGCTCCGGAATATGCATCAATTTCAGGATTTTTTGGTGTTGGCATGTAGGTTCCGTATTCATTTATAACACCCCGTTGATGTGCCCAATAAGGTAAGGTTGCAGGACGTTGAATTTCTCCCGGCATCCATTGACCGGTTTTCCGGCTTCCATGTTCGAAAACTCCCTTTCCTATACTTTTTGAGACATAAAGTGTTTGGATAAATTTGCCATTTTCGTCGGCTAACCATACTGCAAAAAGCGGATGATTATGCTCCTTTCCCTTTTCAAATTTCAGACTGATAAGTGTACACTGGTCATTGTATCCATAAATGTACGAAGCAAAATTTTCAGGTTTCTTAGCAGACATTGTTACAGTGAAAACAAGCAACAAAGCCATTATAATTTTTGTTTTCATATTTTTCTAAATTGATATATTATTTGCTATAAATTTACGACTATTTTTTTAAATCTTTATTATTAAACCAATTGTAGGTAAAATTGTTCCACCAAATGTTTCAAATACACGCAAATTCTGAAGAGCAGGATTTCCGTTAGGGTCATCTAATACTACACCATTTTCATCTCTATTAGTGTAAATAGGTGCTCCCTGAGTTTTGAAATTATAAACATTCTGCACATCGGTATATAAATTCAACACCCATTTTTTAAAATATATTTCTTTATCTATTCGCAAATCAAGTTGATGTGCTGCAGGTAATCTTTCTGAATTAAAATTATTATAATCTAAATACGGTTGATTGGTAATGTTCCAGGCGACTCTGTTTTTTGACAATTCCATGTCAATTGGAGAATATGGAGCTCCTCCAACAAATCGCCAACGCATAGCCACATTCCAGTTTTTGGGCAATTTATAGCTTGAAATCAGGTTCAATAAATGTTTAGTGTCCCATGATGAGGGGCGGTAAACATCGTTTTTATCCGTAAATTCACTTCTGAAAAATGTGTAAGTTGAAGTAACATTCAGATTTTTCCATTCCATTACTTTATAAAGAATTTCGAAACCGTAAGCCCGGCCTTTTCCTGTCGATACTATTTCTTCATCACCTACCTGACCATAATCAGCACCTTTGCTGGCAATACTAACACCTTCCATAACCGATAACGGGTATTGAGTATATTGTTTATAAAAACCTTCCATAGTAAGTTTCATTTTTTCAGCCGGACGATATTCAAACCCAATAATTGCCTGATTTGAAGTGACATATTTCAAATTTTCATTTTTATTTACAAATTCGCCTGTACTGTTTTTGAAGCCCATTGTTGTATAAGCGGGCTGCATGGCATATCGACCGAAATTGGCATTCAAATCAAATTTGTCGGATAATGTATATGAAGCCGACAAACGTGGCGAGAACTGATTGAGAGGGTTACTCATATTTTTGTTAAAGTTATTCCCAACAAAACTAACGCCAAATGACAATTTCAATTTATCATCAAGATATTCATCTGATGCTTGTGCAAATGCCTGATATCCAAAAAGATTCAACTCTGTGTTATAATTTAAATCATTTGCAACCCCATTGAAAAATAAACGACGGAATGTTTGATTGGTATAATGTGAATATCGTAAACCTGCTCCTATCTTTAGTTTTACCGGCAAATAAGGATAATCACGCTCGAAACGTAGTTTATTCTCAGCTTCGTCCGAAAGGTAATCTGAAGTTTTTGCTTTCGTTTCATCATTGTTTTCGAACTTGAAGTTATTATTCCGTAACATATTGCGACTCAACACCCAACTGTCGATAAAACCATTGCCAAAATGCTTATAAATTGCGCCTACCGTATAATTCCATTGTTTATAAATGGGTAAATAGGTCAGTAAATATTTTTGTGACTCTGTACCGGTTTCCTGCAAGCCTGTATTTAATGTAAGATCATCAATTGCACCGATTCCGATAAATATAATCTCGTTTTTCTTATCAATTTCGTATTTATATTTTACCTGAAAGTCGTTGTAGGTAGGCAAGAATGGCAACCCAATGGCTTTAAAGAGAAACTGTAAATAGGATTGTCGTGCAGAAACTATAAAAGTGGATTTTTCGCCTATCGGTCCATCAATGGTCAAAGCTGCATCTGAAGCACCTACCGATAGTTTGGTGTGCACACGGTCTTTACTGCCATCTTTTTGGCGAATTTCCATTACCGAACTCAGCGCATTTGTTCTGTTGGCAGGAAATGCTCCGGTATAAAAATTTATTTCGCGCACAAAATCAGGATTAATGATGCCCACAGCGCCACCAGATGATCCTTGAGTTGCGAAGTGATTGATAACCGGAATTTCAATTCCATCCAGGTAAAAAACATTTTCTGAAGGTCCACCTCCGCGCACAATCAGGTCATTTCGGTTCGGATCGGTAGCTCCAACTCCGGGCAATGCCTGCACAACTTTGGAAACATCACGGTTAGCGCCTGCACTTTTTTCAATTTCCTGAACTCCCACCGATAATACTGAAATTGGGCTTTCGATACGTTTCAGGTTCAGATTTTGCCGAACAACGACTTCCTGAATTGCAAAAGCCGCCTCCGGAACAGCAATGTCAACAAAAGTGATCTGATTTCCCTGTACCTGTATTTCAGCAGAAACTGTAGTTTCAAAACCAACTGAGCTTACTACCAATCTTACAAATCCGGGTTTTATTCCGGTAAAAATATATTTCCCATCTAAGTCTGAGGTTGAACCAATATCGGTACCCTGAATTAATATGTTTGCGAACTCGATAGGTTCATTTGATTTAGCATTGTAAACTTTTCCTTTAATGGTTCCTTTCTGAGCTACTGAGATTAAACTCGTTGCTAATAAAATGATTATTAAAAATAAATGTTTCATAAATTATTTAATTTGTTATTATATAAATATTTTGATATATAGATTGTATTTGTACTACATGTAACAATAATAGTTCAAAAATGTTCTATATTTTAAAAAATAATTATTGAAATCTTATTCTTTGAGTACAAATATCGCTTTTTTGAAATTAAAATAGTCATTATGCAAGTTATATGTATCTGATAAATTGAACGTTATATTTAAGAAAAAAGAATAGTAACGCTGATTTACGCTGATTGAGCGGATATACGCTGATTAAATTTTAAAAACAGATTTAAAAACGGATTTTATCCCCGATAAATCGGGGAGGATTTAAGAGCGAGGTCTTAATCATTTCGACTTGTCGAAATTTAAATCCGTTTTAAATCAGCTAAATCAGCGGAAATCAGCGTTCCATTATCTTCATAACATTTTAACTTATATAAACTCTAATAATCAAAAAAACTTCTCTGCATTTATATTACCAGCATTGAAGTTATAAAAATACGAAACACATAAATGCCGGACTTTACTTATTGTCCATTTTTTTTTAATAATTCAGGATAAAGATTATTTTTTACCCAATTGAATTCCGGTTCAATTTTGAGTATTCTTTTGTAAATAGCGATTGCATCCTTCGGTTTATTTATCTTTTCGTAAGCTTTTGCTAATGTTGTTAATGAGCTTAAATAAAACCAGTTATAGTGTGTGTGTCCCGATTTCTCAAGAATTTCTATACCATGTTTATAAAACTTAATGGCTTCATTTTTATTTCCACCAAAAAGCGCCGGGGTATAAAAATATATATTTCCTTTATCAATTATAGCCTGAACATTGTTTTTGTCTTTTTCAAAAGCTTTATTGATATATGAAGCGCTTTCAGGACCGAGCGTTATGGCTTTAAACTTACTCAAAGCAATTCTGAATCCAATAAACGAACCTTTGTACGCATTGGCAGTTGCATTTTGATTGTCAACAGAAAGTATTGCTGTTATAAGTTTATCACCTTTTGCCATTATTTTTTCAGCCTGATCATATTTTTTGAGACCCAGTAGGTAGCCAATGTAACCGTAATAATAATTAATCAACTCAAGTTTTTGCTCAACAGTTTTGGTTTCTCCATTCTTTTCAATAGTGTTGATTACTGCAATCCATTTTGACATATCGCCGCTGGTGTAAGCATGATATACTATTTTTTGGTAAGCCGTTTGTGAAAAAACAATACTTGTAAATAAAGTTAATAAAATAAATAATATCAGTCGTTTATATTTATATTTCTGTCTTTCCATATCAATGTTTTATTTTTTTTTTGTTTGATGGCGTTGTAAATTATTTTAAGGAAAATAAACTGTTGTACAGGCACGTAAAGAAGATTTTCCCAAACATCTTGATGGCTTGCTTTTGAAACTAAAAAACGGATTAAAATGATGATAAATAAATATACCAAAAATAGTTGCAATGTTCCAAAAATCAGAATTATGAAAGGACTTAATGTTGTTATTAAAGCAAACAAAATCGTTACTAAAACACTTCCTCCAAAGAAGCGGAATATGTTTTTTGAAAATCCGCTGATTGCTTCATCAAGTGAGTGATACATGGTACATTGGATGTATTCATTGCCAAGTAAAGTGGCTGTTTTTATTTTAAGTTTTTTGAAGTATCTTAAAATTTCGATGTCTTCTACCGGATGACTTTTAAATCGCTCATGTGGTCGATATTTTTTGTAAGTCAAAGCATCAAAAAGCATAAATTGTCCATTTGCCGCAGAAAATGATTTCCATGACGAAACGCGTACAAGAAATAGTGGAAGCAGACTGAGCAAAATCCAATTCATAAGCGGAATGGCATAGCGTGTTTCTTTAACCGGCATTAATTGCTGTGGAAAAACTGAAAGCAATTTCAATTTATATTTGTAAAAGTAAGATGTTGTCTTTTCGATAAGCAGGTTTTTTACGCGTACATCTGCGTCTAAAAACAAAAATAAATCGCCCTTAGCTTCGTTTGCAAGTTGATTACATGCAAAATTTTTTCCTAACCATCCTTTTTCCGGATTTGCGCCATTAATGATTTTGATTCTTTCATCTGTTTCAATAAATTGGTTTGCAATTTCCTCTGTTCGGTCTGTCGAAAGGTCGTTGTAAATAATTATTTCTAAGTTTTTATAATTGAAGGTAGATAAATCTGAAAGCAGTTTACCAATATTTTTCTCCTCATTTCGTGCCGGTATCAGTATCGAAACAAATGGCTTATAATCAGGATGGATGTGATTTGAAATACCAACTTTTGTAATAAAGTTGACAAGTGCTACCAACATTCTGACTATACCAAAAGACAATATGAATAAAACCAAATATATCATTTTTCTGTAGTTATTTCTTTTTGTTGTTTTTTACAATCATCTGCGAAATTATTAAACGAAGTTTCTATTTCTTTTATATCCAGGTTTTTATAGTCGAATTCAGTAAAATATACAGTCAGTGTTGGTTTTTTTTCAGAAAAATAATCTATCAGATTCACGTTAAAAATCAACTGTATATCTGTGCTACATTTTTTCAAAATATATTCCAATCCTTTTTCGAAATGAAAATAAGGAGTGTAAACCGATTGTATTTCGCCCTGTGGAAAAAACAAAACCATATTTTTGTTCTCACTAAGTAGCTGAACGGAATAATCTAAACTTTCAATTAAACCACGTGAACCAGGGTTGACCGAAAAGGCACCTCCCTTATTTAGAATCATAAATTTCCGAAGTTGCTTTTCGAGCATCATCACGTGAAACTTCCGATGGAGAAACTCTCGGTTTAACTGTAACTGAATAAATCCATCCCACCACGAAAAATGATTGGAAATAATAAGCACTGGCCTTCCTTTATCAACGAATTTGCCTTTGTAAACAACTCTTTGAAAGTTCTTTCTTAAACCTAAGTATGAGAAAATATTGAAAAAGCTGTTTCCTATAAAAGTGTGCGCTGCTTTAATCATATCAGGAATGGAATTATGAAAATTGAAAGAATAACAAAAAATATAAACTGAATTACAAACAAACTCTGGGCAGGTTTATTATTGGTATTAATACCTGAAAATGTGAAAATTGTATGAAATAAGACCGAAGCTAAAAACCAAGCAATAAAGTTCTGAGCCGGTGGATAGGATGTGCTAAAAGTCCACATATACATCGAAGGTGCCACCAATTCTATAATAAAATCGTACAAAACCATAAGTCCGGCACCAGAAAAGATTTTTAAAACAGGATTACGGAAACGCTGAGATACTATGCTGTGAGATGCATAAACTAAAAACAGCCAGTTAAACCCAATCAGAACCGGAGTTTCAGCTATTTTCAATCCGAGTCCGTTTTCGTATGTATATTCCCCGAAAATCTGTCCGGTATTTACACCAACAACTTCGAGAAAAAAAGAAGCGATAACTGTAAATGCAAAAATTATAATTGTTTTTAAATCCCATGTTTTATGAAAAAGAAACACTGCAAAAAAAACCAAAAGCAACGAAAAAGAGGTGATTGACACAAAAAAAGGCCTAGTCCATGGTAATATGAACAATGCCAGACCAACTGTGTAAAACCGAATGAAATTTAGAGACATCTCATTTTCTGATATGAATTTTTTCCATTTATCCATTTACATTGGGTATTTCGTTATCAACTATTTCGGCACTGGCAAGGCAAAGCGGAATGCCGCCTCCCGGGTGAACACTTCCACCTGTAAAATACAGGTTTTTAACAGAATGCAATTGGTTGGGATGCCGCAGAAAGGCAGCAAACATCGAATTTGATGAACTTCCGTACAAAGCGCCGTTCTTACTCAGCGTATTTTTTTCGATGATTAAAGGTGTCACAAATTGTTCACATTCAATGAATTCTTCAATGTCGGTATTGAGTGTTTTATTTATTTTGTCGATTATACTTTTCCTTGCATTCTGAATGACTGCAGCGGTCAGTTTTTCGTTGTGAGCAGGAGTGTTAATCATCACAAACCAGTTTTCGCAATCCGAAGGCGCATCGGTTTCACAAATTTTTGAACTTATAAAAATGTAAACACTAGGGTCATCTGCGATGGTTTTTTCAATCACTATTTTTTTAAATTCTGTTTCATAATCACTGCTGAAAAGAATATTATGTACATCAAGTTCGTTGAAGACTTTCCGGATTCCCCAGTAAAAAATAAGTGCAGAGGAAGAAAGTTCTGCTTTTGATAATCTTTTCTTTAATGGATGCTTTTCAAGCATGTTTTCAGCTACATACCTGCAATCAGAATCAGAAATAATCAGATCGAAATCTTCAGTTTGTTCCCCGAATTGCAGCGATGTTGCCTGTCCGTTTTTAATTTTTATTTTATCAACAAGGGTTTCAAACCGGAATTCAATGTCTTGTTTTAGTGCTAGTTTGTAAATACTCTCAACAATGGAGTACATACCCTTCAACGGAAAAAATGCTCCAAGATTATTCTCTAAATGTGCAATCATATTGAGAGTTGCAGGCGCTTTGTAAGGATTAGATCCATTGTATGTCGCATATCTGTCAAATAATTGAATTATATTCTTATCAGTAAAATCCGTACTGTTGGCTTTGTGAATTGTTTTGAAGAAATTAAGTTTATGTAACTTTGATGCAATTTTTTTATAGGGTTCGGTATTGAAATTCGATATTTTCCGGAACGAACTAAAAAGAAAAACCGGAGCACTCAAGTTGTACATTTCTTCTGACTCTCTCAGCCTTCGAAAAATATTTTCCTGATTTTCTGTTGTCTTATTTTCAATTTCGGATTTCAGTTTTTCTTTATCATGATAAAAATTGAAAACCGTTTTGTCCGCAAAGAAATATCGGCAGTTATTATCCAATAGTTTGTAAGGGAGTTTCTCGTGCATGTCTTCACCGCATAATTCGAAAAGCTTTTTGGTCAGCTCCGGTAGAGTGAAAAGGGACGGTCCGGTATCGAAACGATAACCAGTCATCCTTATTTCAGACAGTTTACCGCCGGGTTTTTCATTCTTTTCGAAAACCGTTACTTTCCATCCTTTTTTTGCGAGGCGAATTGCTATGGCCAAACCGCCTATCCCTGATCCAATTACAGCTGCTTTCATCTTGAAATCAAAGTTTGGTGTAATTGAAGTTCATGAAAAAACTCATCGAAGATAATTCGAAACCAAACTGTGAAATGCTCAGGATGTTTGTTTATTTCGTCCTGAATTTCGCTTATCGACATGTATTTATAAGAATCAACTTCAGCAGAATTTATCACAGGCAGTGCGTCCGTCTTTCCGACAAATACGTGATCGATTTCGTGTTCTGTGAGCATGTTGTCGAATGGCGCTTTATAAGTAAATTTGAACAGAAAAGTCAAATCTGTTTTAATCCCCATTTCTTCTGAAAGTCTGCGTAGTGCTGCATCTGAAGTCTCTTCACCCGGAAAAGGGTGACTGCAACAGGTATTTGTCCAGAGTCCTCCTGAATGATATTTGTCTTCGGCTCTTTGTTGCATGAGCACTTTATTCTCAGAATTAAAAATGAAAACAGAAAAAGCCCTGTGTAGTACGCCTTTTTCGTGCGCTTCCATTTTTGGCATTTCACCAATTGTGTTGTCGTATTTATCAACCAGAATTACCATTTCAACAAAATTTATAATAAAAGTAAGCTTTAATTAGAAAATATATTTTTTCAGCCGAAGGTACACTTATTCGGGTAAATTCAAGTTGTTCTGCTTTTGTTTTTGTTATCCTTCTGGTAAGTGCAAGATAATAGAAATAAGCAACATAAACACCCCATTTAGCTTTTGAAGGCAGTTGTTTGATGCCTTTAGCTGCATATTTAAAATCTTCAGATATTTCTTTCAAAATCTGATTTTTTGTTTCTTCATTCAACTGTTTTTCATTCAGCACCGGAAAATAAATCCTGTGAAGCCCCATTGTATCCTGACCAATGTCCCTCAGGAAATTGATTTTCTGAAAAGCGGTTCCAAGCCGCATAGCATAGTTCATGTTCTTTTTGTATAAATCCTTATTGCCAGATACGAAAATTTTAAGACACATAAGTCCCACAACATCTGCTGAACCGAAAATGTATTCTTTAATTTCAGTTTCAGTATAATTGGTTTTTTGCAAATCAGATTTCATACTTTTCAGGAATGCCTGCACCAATTCATCTTCAATTCCATAACTTTTTACAGTTTCCTGAAAGGAGTTGAGCACAGGGTTCAGACTAATTCCTGTATTCAGTGCATCATAATAATCTTCAATAAATTTATTCAACAGCCTCTCTTTGTCGTACTCGTGAAAACTATCAACAATTTCATCGGCAAAACGAACAAATCCATAAATGGAGTAAATAGCATCTCTTAAACTCGGATGAAGACATTTAACACCAATAGAAAAAGATGTACTATAGCTCAAAGTGACCAGTTTACTTGTTTTATATGATACTTTTTTGAAAAGTGGATCCATAATGTTAATCTGTTATTGGTTATTCAACAAATATTTTTCAGCCAAAGTTGCCGCTATTTTACCTGAAATAATTGTAGGAGGTACTCCTGGTCCCGGAACTGTTAGTTGACCACAATACAAGAGATTTTTAAGTTTTTTGTTTTGCATTTTAGGTTTCAAGAAAGCAGTTTGCAACAATGTGTTTGCAAGTCCGTAAGCATTTCCTTTGAAAGCATGATAATCCCGCGTAAAATCGCTGCCGGCATAAGAATGATAAAATGAAATGGCATCTATCACAGAAGTTCCGGTTATCTTTTCCATTCGTTCTATTATTTGATCGAAATATTGTTTCCTTATTTCTTCAGTATCTTTTAATCCGGGAGCAATTGGTATCAGAAAAATACCTGCATCTTTACCTTCAGGTGAAACCGTATTGTCAGATTTTGAAGGAAAACTGGTGTAAAATAATGGTTTATGTGGCCATTCAGGCGAATCGTAAATATTGGTTGCATGCGTATTAAAATCGGTATCGAAAAAAAGCGTATGATGCGACACTTTTTCAATTTTACGGTTAAAGCCTACATAAAAAAGTAAGGCAGAAGGCGCCATTGTTCTTTTATTCCAATATTTTTCGGAATAATTTCTGTGTCTTTCTGGTAAAAGCAACTCAGTATGGTGATAGTCGGCTCCTGAAATTACCAGATCTGCATTTATTTTTTTACCATTGACAATAACTCCGTTTACTCGATTGTTGTCAGTGGTTATTGCAGTTACTTTACAATTGGTCTGAATCTCAACACCCATACTTTCAGCAAGTTGTTTCATTGCATTGACGAGTTCAAACATTCCACCTTTTATATGCCAGGTGCCATGTACTATGTCGGCATAATTCATAAAGCAATAAAAAGCCGGTGTATTTTGGGGTTTTGCACCAAGAAACAAAACCGGAAATTCAAGAATTTGACGAAGTCTTTCGTCTTTTAAATTTTTTCGAATAACAGAACTTATGCTTGAGAAGAACTGCATTGTCCTTTGCGCAGTTGCCGGTGTAACAAGTTCAAAAATAGATTTTCCTGGTTTATAAATCACTTTCTCCATTGCCGCCTGATAATTAAATTCGGCATCTTTTAAAAATTTCTTCAGGAACAAACTACTGCCGGCTTCAATACTTTCGAATGTTGAATAGATTTCTTCAACCGATGAAGATAGTTTAACTGAGTCATTTGTGCCAAAATAAATTTCGTATCCGGGATTGAGGCGTTGGAGTTGATAATAATCTGAAGGTCTTTTGCCGAAATCGGCAAAAAATTTATCGAAAACATCCGGCATCCAATAAAAGGTAGGACCCATATCGAATGTGAAACCATCCTGTTTTAGTTGTCGGGCTCTACCACCTATAGTCTCATTTTTTTCAAGAACTTTTACTTTGTATCCTTTGTTAGCAAGATAACATGCAGCCGAAAGTCCTGAAAATCCGGAACCAATAATTATTATTTCTTTATGTTTTGAAATCATCAAATTGTCTTTATAAATTAAACTGATGTTTATATTTTTTTTGCTATTCTAATTGTAAGTATGTGATAAATAATTGTTTGTTGATTGAATCTTCATTTAAAATATGTTTAATATTTAATTGAAAATCAATTTTTTGATCTTTAATTGGATTAAATATGTACTATATTGAACAATAATAGTTCAATAATGTTCTATATCTAAGATAAAAAATTGATTTATTTTGTATTTTTGGAAATTATAAAGTGTGAGTTATGAAATCGAAAGTAATTTTATTGGATCTTATTGAACATTTATCAGCATACGAAACAGATTGTGTGCAAAATGGACTGGAACTTAATACAAGTGATTTTATCGGATATGTAAATTCGAAATATAAACTTCAAAGTGCAAAGAGAGATGAGTTGAGCGGTGGTGTTGAAGACTGGCGACCGGAAGAATTACCGGAAGATAAACCACTTACTGATATCTCTATTCTTGTCGTTTTGTTATTCAGATATGCAAAAGGCTATATCAAAAAGGCTTTAAAGAACAGTGAGATAAAAACTGCCGATGAATTTTCGTTTCTCATTACATTACTCACTTACGAAAGCATGAGTAAAATGGAACTAATTAATTTGCAGATTATGGAGAAAACTTCGGGTAATGAAATTATTAATCGATTAATTAAATATGGTTTTGTGGAACAAGATAAAGATACGATTGATAAACGAAGTGTAAGAATTAAAATTACACCAAGTGGTAGAGCCGAAATTATAGGAGTATTACCTCAAATGCAATTGGTTTCACAAATTGTAGTGGGAAATCTCAAAGAAGAGGAGAAAAATTCACTTGCCTTTATTTTGCGTAA
>CAYNHC010000063.1:0-1127 GCA_964396705.1 uncultured Paludibacter sp. | reverse complement strand
ATCTGACTCTTTTTGAAGCGGAACCAAATGGATATGAGCATGTGGAACTTCCATTCCTAAAACTGCAATACCTATTCTTACACATGGAACTGCTTTCTCAATGGCTTCTGCCACTTTTTTCGAAAAAACCATCAACCCGCTTAATGTTTGATCATCTAATCGGAAAATATAATCTTCTTCAATCTTTGGGATTACAAGCGTATGGCCTTTTGTCATCGGATTGATATCCAGAAATGCAAAATAGTTTTCGTCTTCCGCAATTTTGTAACAGGGTATTTCACCTGCAATTATTTTACTGAATATTGTCATTTTTATTTTGAGTTAATCAATTCTAAGTTCAATTATCTTTACTTTACAAACTTTGGAACTTTATAAACTTTATAAACTTTACAAACTTTAAAACTTATAGCGATATTTCCATTACTTCAAATTCCATTACTCCTGAAGGAACAGTAACAAGTGCTTTTTGTCCAACTTTTTTGCCAAGTAATCCCTTGGCTATCGGAGTTGTTACTGATAACTTTCCTTCTTTGATGTTAGCTTCACTCTCTGAAACAATCAAGTAAGACATTAATTGATCAGTTTTGACGTTTCTAATTTTCACTTTTGTCAAAATCTGAACCTCATTAGTGTTAATTTTCGATTCATCAATCATTCGGGCTGAACCAATTGTGTCTTTTAATAAAGAAATTTTTAGTTCTAACATTCCCTGAGCTTCTTTTGCAGCATCGTATTCAGCATTTTCAGATAAATCACCTTTGTCGCGTGCTTCGGCAATTTGTTTGGAAATGGCAGGACGATGCACTCTTTCTAATGTATTTAACTCATCAACAAGTTTTTTATAACCTTCAGCGGTCATATAAGTTACTGCCATAATTTTTTATTTTTATCAATTATTATTTAGGTAAACAAAAAAGAATTCCGACTAATAGCCGGAACTCTTGAATATGGTTTTTATTTTTATACAAAGATATTGGTTTTTTATTGTAAACCAAAGTCAAAAAGTATATTTAAAAACAGTTTTTTATCAATAAAATTTAGAATTGATATTTTCTGTTGAAGATTTCACTATAAACAACTGCTTTTTTTACGTCATCATAAGTTTCAAATTTGTATTCTGTTTCGTT
>CAYNHC010000062.1:13694-15363 GCA_964396705.1 uncultured Paludibacter sp. | reverse complement strand
CCGATGCTTCAAAAGCCGAATTCAACGATGCGACATGGCAAGCTGTTACTGTTCCGCACGACTGGGCTATTTACGGTCCGTTCGATAAAGAAGTGGATAAGCAGGTGGTGAAAATTGAGCAGAACAACGAAAAAGCAGCTACCGAAAAAACCGGACGCACAGGCGCTTTGCCATTTATCGGTGTGGGTTGGTATCGAACCAAATTGACTTTACCCGAACTTACGAAAGATAAACAGGTCATTTTGTCGTTCGACGGTGCGATGAGCAACGCTCAGGTATTTGTGAATGCTGAAAAAGTGGGCTCACGACCTTACGGATATAGTTATTTTTATTTTGATATTACATCCTATTTAAAAGCTGGAGTTGAAAATACCATAGCCGTTCGGCTTGAAAATCAGGGTTTCTCTTCGCGCTGGTATCCCGGTGCAGGTTTATATCGTAAGGTAAAAGTGTTGGTGAAAAACAAAGAAAGTTTTAAGCAATGGGCGCATTATATTACTACACCTTTTGTGTCGGGCGATGTGGCGAAAGTAAATATCCGCTCGCAGGTTCAGGGCGTTAACCTGACAGTCAAAACCATTATTCGTGATGCTGAAGGAAAAGTTGTTGCCGAAAATACTGCTTCTGCGCGTTTTGCCGACGAAATTGAACAAAATATTGCGGTACCACAACCGAAACTTTGGAGTACTGAAACGCCTGTTTTGTACACTGCCGAACTTCAACTCTATCAGGGAAATACCCTGAAAGATTCTGAAACCGTTAGTTTTGGCATTCGCACCATTAAATACAGTCCCGAAAAAGGTTTTGAACTCAATGGCAAAACCACCAAATTCAAAGGAGTTTGTCTGCATCACGATTTAGGTCCGCTTGGAGCTGCTATAAACAAAGCCGCACTTCGCCGTCAGTTGACAATTTTGAAAGATCTTGGTTGCAATGCCATTCGTTCGTCGCACAATATGCCTTCGTTCGAACAATTGGAACTTTGTGACGAGATGGGATTTCTGTTTTTGGCTGAAAGTTTCGACGAATGGAAAAAACCCAAAGTGAAAAATGGCTACAATCTTTATTTCGATGAATGGGCAGAGAAAGATGTGGTAAATCTCATTCACGCCACCCGCAATCACCCTTGTATTGTTATGTGGAGTTCGGGCAACGAAGTTCCCGATCAGTGGGGCGAAGCCGGAGTAAAGCGTGCCAAATGGTTGCAGGATATTTTCCATCGCGAAGACCCAACTCGTCCAGTAACTGTGGGGATGGATCAGGTGAAGGCTGTTATGGAAAGTGGATTTGGCGCTATTATGGATATTCCCGGACTTAACTATCGCGTTCAGTTGTACGACGAAGCTTACAAACGTTTTCCACAGGGTTTTTTATTAGGTTCCGAAACAGCTTCAACAGTAAGTTCACGGGGCGTTTATAAATTTCCGGTGAAAGAATACAAAGACAAAACCTACGACGATTTACAATGTTCCTCGTACGATTTGGAAGCATGTAACTGGTCGAATATTCCCGAAGTTGATTTTGAAATGCAGGACGATAAACTCTGGGTGATTGGTGAATTTGTGTGGACAGGCTTCGATTACCTGGGCGAACCAACGCCTTACGATAATTATTGGCCATCGCGCAGTTCGTATTTTGGTATGTGCGATTTGGCCGGTTTACCCAAAGA
>CAYNHC010000062.1:5791-13594 GCA_964396705.1 uncultured Paludibacter sp. | reverse complement strand
TTCTACTGAAGGTGATATTGAACTTACAGTTTCGGGAAAAAATTTGAAAATGGGTAAAATTACAATTCAATCAAAAAAATGAAAAAACTACTGATAGTCATTTTTGCTGCGTCATTGTTATTTACGGTGTCTGCCAGCGAAAAAGGGAATGTTAGAAAGTATAAATTCGGCAATGTCAAAACTTCAAAAGAAGTAATTAAAGTCGATACAACAGCAAAATATTCTGAAGTTGCCGGTTTTGGGCTGACTCCATCAGGAAGTTTACAGACAAACGTTTTGGGTTCGAAAACTCATTTCATTTCTTCTGAAAAACCTTTTTATTTCAACGTGCAGCTACCCGAAGGACAATATAAAATTACGCTCACGCTTGGTGGCAATGCCGAAGGTTCGTCAACAACGCTCAAAGCAGAATCGCGTAGATTGATGTTCGAAAACCTGCAAACTAAACCCTGTAAAACCATCAAAAAAGTAGTTGTGGTGGATGTACGCAGCCCTCGTATCAACGATTCGACAAATATTAAACTGAAACCACGTGAACTGACCTATATTAATTGGGACAACAAACTAACGCTGGAATTTTGTGGAGAAAAACCCTGTGTTTCTGCTGTTGAAATACAAAAGGCAGATAATCTTCCCACCATTTTTCTGGCCGGAAACTCCACTGTTACCGATCAGGAAAACGAGCCCTGGGCATCGTGGGGACAAATGTTTCCTTGTTTTTTGAAATCAAATGTGGTGGTTGCCAATTATGCCGAGTCAGGTGAAACACTTTTGGCATTTAAGCGGGAGAAAAGATTAGCGAAAATTCTAAGTCGCATGAAAAAAGGCGATTACCTGTTGATGGAATTTGCTCATAACGACCAGAAACCCAGCGGAAATCACCTGGATGCTTTCACAACTTATAAAGCTGAATTGAAATACTACATTACCGCAGCTCGGAACAAAGGTGGAATTCCGGTATTGGTGACTTCTACCAACCGTCGGCGTTTCGATGAAAATGGGAAAATTATCAACACTTTAGAAAATTATCCCGAAGCCATGCGCCAACTTGCTAAAGAAGAGAATATTATGTTGATTGACCTGAACGCGATGAGCAAGGATTTATACGAAACTCTTGGAGTTGAAAATTCTAAAAAAGCTTTTGTGCATTATCCCGCCAATTCGTACCCCGGACAAGATAAACCTCTGGCGGATGATACTCACTTCAATACTTATGGTGCTTATGAATTAGCTAAATGTGTGGTTCAAAGTATTATCAATAACAATTATAAGCTGAAAAAATATATTCGTGCCGACTGGAAAACCTTCGATCCGAAAAAACCGGATGCTGTCAATGAGTTTCGTTGGTTCGAAAGTCCATCAGTGGATGTCATTAAACAGGATGGAAACTGAAGGCATTTACCATTTCGTCATTTACTATTTACCATTTTAGTATTAGCAAATTAACTCATTATTTTATGAAACAATTATTTTTTATTCTCGCATTTTTTGCTGTTTTCACAAGTTCACAGGCTGCTGATTTTTTGATAACGGATTTTGGAGTTGGAACAGACAGCTCGAAACTTTACACTAACGAAATACAAGCTTTAATTGACAAAGCGGAATTGACCGGTGGCGGAACTATTGTAATCCCTAAAGGTGTTTATTTGTCTGGAGCACTGTTTTTTAAACCCAATACAAAACTTCGATTGGAAGAAGGCGCAAAACTGAAAGGTTCGGATAATATTGCCGATTATCCCCTGATTCCTTCGCGTATGGAAGGAAAAAGTATTTACTATTATGCAGCTTTGGTAAATGCATATCATGTGGATAATTTTGAAATTACTGGTTCAGGAACAATAGATGGTAATGGACTGAAATACTGGAAGTATTTTTGGTTTGTTCGTGATTCGATGAAACAAATCGGGAAATCAGCCACCAACCTCGAAGTGCATCGTCCTCGTTTGTTATTTATTTGGGGATGCGATAATGTGAAACTTTCGGGCGTAAAACTGCATAATTCAGGCTTCTGGACAACACATCTGTATCAATGCAACGATGTGCTGATTGAAAATTGCGATATTCGTTCGCCATTCCGTCCTATAAAAGCCCCAAGTACCGATGGCGTTGATATTGATGTTTGTAAACGCGTTACTATCCGAAAATGTACAATCTCCGTAAACGACGATGCGGTTTGTGTCAAAGGCGGAAAAGGTCCTACGGCACATGAATTAATAGAAAATGGAATAGTGGAGGATATTCTGGTGGAAGATTGTGATTTTGGTGATTCGCATGGTGTTTTGACTTTTGGTAGCGAAAGTATTCATGCTCGAAACGTATTGTTGCGAAATTGTACGGTCAATAGTAAAACACCGCTTTTACGTATTAAAATGCGTCCTGATACCTATCAGACTTTTGAAAATATAGTGGTGGAAAATGTTTCCGGTAGCTGCGGAACTATTGTTGAACTAAAACCCTGGAAACAATTCTTTACATTGGAAGGTAAAAACGTAAAACCTTTTGGCATCGTACGCAATATTACACTAAAAAATATTAATGTAAAATGCGATTTCTTTGCCGAAATTAAAGGTAATCCCGATGATAAAATTACCAATTTCGTGTTCGAAAATGTATCAGCAACAGCTGACGACCCAACGTTAAAAACAGAATATAAAACCATTAAACTGAAAAATGTAATGGTAAACGGTAAACCACTTACCATTAAGAAAAAGAAAGTACAGTTGAAAGAACATACCTACGATTGATGATTTTCAAACACTTAAAAAAATAATCACCCCGAATAGACACTTATTGTCTGCATAAATTCAAGATTAATGATGTACAAGTTATTTAAAGTTTTTGGTTTTCTTCTGATTGGAATACTGTTGTCAACTTCTCTCAATGCACAAATCGGTACGCGTTTTCCTTCGGAACGAAAAGTGATAAAAGATCCGGTTACCGGTCATAAACTAATCTTTCTGACCAGTACGTCTGCCGGTGATGGCAAAATTTACCAAACTCACAATCAGTGGACATCAGACGGTGAATGGCTTATTTTCAAATCGAACAGAGTGAAAGGTGAAGCCATGGCTGTGAACGAAAAAACCGGCGAAATGGTGCAGGTAACTCAAGGTGGTTATACAGGAATGCTCAATGTGGCTCGCAAAAGCATGAAACTTTATTTTATGCGCAAAACTGAAAACGACACCATTGGTCGCTCGCTGGCAATAGTGGAAGTTGATTTGGCCACTCTTTTTGCCGACAGCAAATCGGGAAATCTGAAAAGCAAAACTGCTTACGAACGTATTTGTGGAGTTACTCCTGTCGATTTACAGGCAGGAGGTGACATGGCGTTGGATGGTGACGAAGAATGGGTTTGGTTTCGGGTAGGAAAAGAGCAAGCCATGAAGCATTTGGCTTCGGATGTAAAAATTGAACCTGATTTCGGCCCACGTAAAATGGGCGAAGGACCTGCCGGAATTGCAGGAATGAGCATCAAAACCGGCGAACTGAAATATGTGGTTTCTGTTCCTTTTCAGGTGGGACATATACAAACTAATCCGTGGATTCCGGGACAAATTATTTTCTGCTGGGAAACGGGAGGAAAATCACCGCAACGAACATGGATTGTGAATAGTGATGGCTCGGGCTTACGACCACTTTATCCTGAAGCGTCGTTTGAATGGGTGACACATGAAGCTGTTATTAGTCCCGACGAAGTGGCTATTGCAATTATGGGACATCGTAAAATCAAAACCGAATCGGACACAACAAGCACAAAAGGAACAGATGTGTATGGCGCAAATCCGGGTCAGGATAGCGGTTGGGGCGACTGTGGAACCCGTGAAAAACCGAGCGGACTTGGCATTGTCAATATCAATACCCGCGAAATGACCATTGCCGGACAAACTCCTTCGGGTAGCGGTTTTTGGCATGTAAGTGGCTCGCCCGATAAACGTTTTGTGGTGGGTGACGATTTTACACGTAATATTTACCTGATCGACCGCCGAACTCACGAAATGATATTGCTTTCCACCGGTCATAAAGCAACAGCAGCCGACCATCCACATCCCACTTTCAGTCCCGATGGTACAAAAATTCAGATTCAGTCGGCCATGCTTTCTGCAGATGGAAAATCGATGAATATTTGTATTATTCCCGTGCCTGACAAATGGTTGAAGCAATAAAAAAACTTTAAAATGAAGTAGAGTTAGCATTTCACCTTGTATTACTCAGCTAACATAATCTTTCTATATTCTGTAGGCGGAAAGCCGGCAATTTTTTTGAATGTTTTATTAAAATGTGAAATAGTCTCAAAACCACATTCTGAACTTATTTGAGAAATATTCATTTCGTTCATTAGTAATAATTTACATGCATATCCTACACGCATTGCAAATATAAAGTTTTTAAGCGATTTGCCAGTTTCTTTCTTGAAAAACCGACAAAAAGCAGTTGCATTCATAGATGAGAAAGATGAAATTTCATCGAGACGAATGGGTCGGGTGTAGTTTTTATTTATAAACGAAATCACTTTATCGATTCTCGAAGCTCCATGCTGCGAAAAATATTCGATTTCTGGTGTAGAAATAATTTTTCTATCCTGAATTTCAGACATTTCTTTTAATATTTGCAAAAAAGTAGTTATCTGATCCATTCCATTTTCAACAGGTAGTCGGGAAATTAACCTCACAAGTTTTTCTGAACAATTTTCCGGAAAAAACAACCCGCAACGTGACTCTTCCAGCAAATTTTTAATGCGGACAAATTGGGGATAATAATTCACAGAATGTTGCATAAAGTCTTTTTCGAACTGAATAATGACTCCTTTTACTCTTAACTGACTTTCAATTGAATGATAAATATCGTCACTTTTAAGGTAATGTGGTAGATTGGAACCTATAAGGAAAACATCGCCAGCATTGAATTTCTCAATGCTATTTCCTACAAAGCGGGTTCCGGTGCTTTCGCTGATATAAATAATTTCGTATTCAGAATGAAAATGCCATGGGTAGGTAAAATGCTGATAATCGAAGAATCTGGCTTTTAAGGGTGATAAACCCGAAATTAAAAGCTGTTCATTCATTATATTTTTCATGACTGATAGATATATAAAATTTCGATTTTCAAATTTATGAAATAGAATTGCAATTACTTGTCAATCAATTTAAATCTAACCCTCCATCGGCCGTTTTCAAAATCGTGACTGATGATTTCAAAACGTCCCAGTTCTGAAGTGTTTTCTACATGCTGACCAATACATGCACAGGCATCATAATCGCCTACACGGATGACACGTAATGTTTCGGATGCTTCTTCAGGAAGTTTTGATAAATCTGCAATTTTTGCTGCTTCATCTCTGCTCATCAACTCTTCATAAACAGGAAGATTCATGTCAATTACATCATTCACCCTTTTTGTGATTTCGGCAATTTGAGCTTCGGTGGGGGCAGCGGATAAAATATAGTCGCACTTGCTTTTTTTTCTTTCGATGTGAGCATTTACTGATCTTCCGCAACCAAACATCCGAACCATAGTCTGGTTCAGAATATGTTCACAGGTATGCATTGGTTCGTTGTATAGTTTTTTAGCTTCGTTTAAAACCGGTTCTTCCATGATTCATTATTTAAGTCAGCAAAGATAAACTAAAAGTGTAGAAATGAAAAAAGCCTTCGCAAAATTATTTACGAAGGCTTTTCAATAAATTATCTACTGAAATCAGATAAAAATATATTTTAGAATAAATAAAACTGCAAGAATATACATTGGTATAGTAAGTTTGCTGAATTTGCCCGAAAGCAAATTAATAAGCACATAGCCCAATAATCCTAAAGTGATACCTTCGGCAATACTGTAAGTGAGTGGCATTGCGATAATGCAAATAAAAGCCGGTATCGATTCAGAATAATCAGCCAGATCAAGATCTTTGATGGGTGATAGCATAAAAAGACCAACCAGAATGAGGGCAGGAGCAGTAGCAGCACCGGGTATTGCTATAAAAATAGGTGCAAAGAACAAAGCCACAACAAAACATGCAGCTGTAATCAGCGATGTCATTCCGGTACGTCCGCCTTCTGAAACACCTGCAGCACTTTCGACATAAGTTGTAACTGTACTCGTTCCGAGTATAGCTCCGACTGTAGTGCCAAGCGCATCAGCCATAAAAGCTTTTTTTGCATTTGGAATTTTTCCATCTTTGTCCAGCATTTTGGCTTTACTCGAAACACCCACAAGTGTTCCCAATGTATCAAAAATATCAACAAACAGGAATGTAAATACTACAATCAACATGTCGAAACTCAAAACTTGTGAAAAATCGAATTTGAAGAAAATGGGTTCAATTGATGGTGGGAGAGAAGCTATCCCATTAAATTTGGTTATTCCCATTGGAATTCCAATCAGAGCCGTTACAATTATTCCAATCAATAAGTCACCCTTTACTTTTTTTATAATCAATACCGAAGTGATAATCACGCCAATTAAACCAAGTAAAGCAGTTCCCGATGTAATATCTCCCAAATGAACTAAAGTTGCATCATTTTTTACAATAACTCCGGAGTTTTGTAACCCGATAAAAGCAATAAACAATCCAATACCAGCACTAATGGCTGTTTTTAATGATTTTGGAATTGCATCAACAATAGCTTCACGGATATTAAAAATAGTAAGAAAAATAAATATAATACCTTCGATTAGTACAGCTGTAAGGGCAAATTGCCACGAATATCCCATTCCCAACACCACAGTGAAAGCAAAAAATGCATTCAACCCCATTCCGGGAGCCAAAGCAAATGGCAGTTTAGCCCAAAGCGCCATAACTAAAGTTGCAAAAATAGCAGAAATGGCGGTGGTAGTAAATAGCGCACTGGCATCCATACCTGTTGCTGAAAGAATACTTGGATTTACCGCCAGAATATAAGCCATGGTGAGAAAGGTAGTAATACCGGCAATAATTTCGGTACGAACAGTTGTACCATTTTCTTTCAGTTTAAAAAATTTCTCTATCATAATTACAGTTTTTAAAAATTAAAAATTCCATTTAGCACCAAGTGTTGGACAAACTTTAAAACCCTGTACCGGAGCAAAATTATATCCAAGTTCAATTTCACTTCCCACTGACAGGTTTTTACTAATATTATACCATATTTGTGGTTCAGAAATAAAAACAGGGTGTGTAACTCCATCAAAAGCATAAGTGTTTTTTTCCCACCATAAATCGGCAAAGCCTGTAAAACTCATTTTGCCTTTCAAAAAATGAATACCCCAAACTCCGGTGATCTGCGCTGAGTTTTGTTTTCCTTGAATGTATTTGTATAATACTTTCAGATTCAGCGTTTTTGAAAAGTCGGCATTATTCCAACCATAATCAATCCCGGCAAGATAAGCGTTGTTTATCGGGAAACCGGCAGCACCTGCAAGTAATAATCCTCCATTATATTCAACATGAGCACTCAAAGGACCTTCCCAAAATTTTAAACATCTGGCTATTTCCATATAAGCCAGCGACGGATGGTTTTCGATTCCTTGATTAAAATCCATATCTACAAAAAAGAAGCTATTACCCCACTTATCGGGTTTGAACATTTCCAATGTCGATGTTAGATAATTTCGTCCGTTTCCAAAATCGTAATGTAATTGGAGATTGGTTTGCGCATTGATATTAAATGCAATGATCAACATAAAAAGAGCAATGAATTTTCTCATGAATAAAAATGTTTTTAAGTAGTTATTATTAAAATTTGATTGCAAAAATATAGAATTATTTTGAATTTCTGTACAAATACATTTAGCTCAATGCCATAATACTTGAATTAAAAAACGGAT
>CAYNHC010000062.1:0-5691 GCA_964396705.1 uncultured Paludibacter sp. | reverse complement strand
TTTCTGTACAAATACATTTAGCTCAATGCCATAATACTTGAATTAAAAAACGGATTATTCATTGCTGAAAAATCCGTTATTCTTTTTAGATTTTAAAAAACTCAACGTTTTTTGTAAGATGAGCCACCTTTGTAACCTGAGTCGCTGGTTCTTTTGCGATCACCACCACCCGAGTATGAACGACTGTTTCTGTCGCCTAATTCACGATTCCTCCATGGTTTTTCTCCACTACCAGCGGCTGCTGCCGGACGTGCTCCGCGATCTCCACCGCGCTCGCTACTTCCACGATCTCCACCGCGGTCACTGCTTCCTCGGTATCCACCACCCGAACGTGATTCGCCACCACTGTAATTGCTTCGCGATTTATATTCCGGTTTGCTGCCACCTTCAAAAGTTTTGCTTCCTTTGGCTTCGGTAACCTGATAATCAGTTTCACCGGCAAATGCTGTAACAACTTTCTCTACCTGATCTGAAAATACATCGAAGAAAGTAAATTTGTTGGTCACTTCAATAGAGCCAATACTAATTGATTTATCGCCGGTTACGTCATTTATAATTCCGAGAAAACGTTTAGGATCAACCCCTTCACGATCGCCGATATTCATTTTTAAACGTACACGATTGCCTGTTCTTGGACCTCTTTCGCTGCGTTCTCCTCTTTCGCTTCTTTCACCTCTTTCTGGACGGCTTCCTCTTTCTCCACGATCACTGCGTTCGCCTCTGTCACTTCTCTCGCCTCTTTCTGGTCGGCTGCTTCTTTCGTAATAATTCAAATCTTCGGCATCTTTATAATAATCAAGAAAACGATTGAATTCGAGTGAAACAAACCGTTTCAGAATTTCATCTTTTTCAAGGTATTCTAACTGCTTCATAATTTGTGACATATAAGGAGCAATTTGTTCCTCGTTCACTTCAACCTGTTGCATTTTTTCAATCATAAAGAAAAGCTGCTTTTTACAAACTTCAAGTCCGTTCGGAATTTGTTGTTGTTCAAAGTTCTTTTTAATCATTCGTTCCAAATCCTTGACTTTGAACTTTTCTTTTGAGTGAATGATGGATACCGAAACACCTTTTTTGTTTACACGACCGGTTCTACCACTTCTGTGGGTGTAAATTTCTATATCATCAGGTAAATTGTAATTAATTACGTGCGTCAGGTCATTCACATCCAATCCGCGTGCTGCCACATCGGTTGCAACCAACAACTGGATATTTTTTTGACGAAATTTCTGCATTACCGAATCACGTTGCGCTTGCGAAAGATCGCCATGAAGTGCATCGGCATTGTAACCGTCTTGCATTAAATGATCTGCTACTTCTTTGGTTTCCATACGGGTACGGCAAAATACAATCCCGTAAATGTCAGGATTTAAATCTACAATACGTTTCAAAACCAAATAACGTTGGCGGGCATGCGAAACATAATAAATATGCTCTACATTTTCAGCTCCCGAATTACGAACACCGACAGTAATTTCTTCGTAATTTTTCATGTATCGTTTCGCGATATTGGCAATTTCTTTGGGCATAGTTGCCGAGAAAAGTGTAGTGCGACGTGTATCGGGTGTGCGTTCCAGAATGGTTTCAATATCTTCCTTGAAACCCATGTTCAGCATTTCATCCGCTTCATCGAGTACCAAAAATCGAACAGTTCCCAAATCAATTTTACCACGTTCCACTAAGTCAATAAGTCTTCCGGGAGTAGCAACAATAATTTGTGGTGTCTGATCCAATTGCTTCAACTGACGGCGAATATCTTCGCCACCATAAACAGCAACAATTCGTAACTGTTGCATGTGTTTCGAATAATTGGTTAAATCGTTCGCAATCTGAATACATAATTCACGTGTAGGCGCCAGCACCAAAGCCTGGATTTGTTTGCGCGAAGTGTCAACCATGTTGAGTACTGGCAACCCGAAAGCTGCGGTTTTTCCTGTTCCGGTTTGCGCTAATGCCACTAAATCAGTGGATTGTTCCAGCATAAACGGAATTACTTTCTCTTGTACGGGCGTAGGTTGCTCGTAACCAAGTAGTTCGATGGCCGATAAAATATCGTCCTTCAAATTTAGTTCTTTGAATGTCATTTTTTTGTTTTTTAGTACACGTGTAGAATAAGCCTCGGCTTTATATCCTCCATTGTCGGAGTTGAATCGTGTACCCTCTGAAAAAACCTTTATATCTTAAAAGGTTGAATATGCGGAAGTTCACTCGTACGTGCGGTTTTTTTTAAATCGGGTGCAAAGGTAGTGAAATTAATTGGATTTGACGCAACAGTTTTTTGAATATATTTTTAAAGATAAAAACAAAGGAGTTGGTTTGTCATAATTGTGGATCTCGCATCTATCTTCAGCAGGCTGGGTTTTAACTGCGCTCTTTCTATCTACCTAAAAAACCGATTAGTTGCATCATCAATTAAACTAAGGATTAGTCAGACAAATTATCCACGCAACAATTATTCAATTAGTTACAATTCTGCTTTTGTTAGTAATAACTTTAAGTCTGTTCTTGAAATACGTTTCTTTAAATGTCCCGAAACAACATTAATAAAATAAGTTAGCAATACGGTTAATATCATAACAACAAAAAACCAACCAACGTAAGCTGTAAGATTTATTGATTTGTAAATTTCAGTTCCAATATTCCCTATGATAAGCCATTGAATTACATACATTTTTGTCACATTACGACCTGAAAATTGTATAAACCTGAACACTTTAATATTTCCAAATTTATTATCAAAGTAAAACCAGAAATAGGACCATAAAGCCACAAACATCACGGTCCAAACATAGAATAAAAGATTATGATGATAATAATTCATGAGTGTTGTAGAATTTTTAAATCCGAAATTGAAAGTAAATATTAATGTCAGAAGAAATATTAAAAGTGCCAACCAGGTAGTTTTCATATTCACTTTTTCGAATAAATTATATTTATCGTTTAAAAGCTTTAAACCATAGCCGACCAACGGGTATGAAAACCAGGGTGCAAGAGGAAAATACGACCAGGAAGTACCACCAATTATAAATGAAAATAAATACTTTAGAGAGTGATTTTCTAACTCATAGGGCTCAAAAAAATACGAAGCAGTTGCAAATAATACAGATAAAAGCATATAAACCTGATATTTATGTTTTGAAAAAATATTTATTAAACCAAGAAGTATAAAACTTAATCCGGCCAGCGTCAGAATGTCTGCTCCAAGAATGGAATGCCAAATATTATAATCCCAGTTATAAAATAAAATATGAATTAGTAAATTGAAATTCAGAGCGATATTCAATAAGATACCACCCGTAAAAAGCCTGATGCCACGAACAATCATTTGAGTTGCGGATATTCCACTCAATGCGGCAAAATAACCCATCAGAACCATAAAAACAGGTGCTGCCGGAATTCCACCCATAAAAAGTGAAATCTGACCCGGTATGCTTTCAGATAACTGGTAACTTGCGAACACTTCCATTAAATGTACTTGTATCATCAAAATCACAGCTACACCTTTCAATGTATCGGGAAATGTCAATCTTTTGATTGAAATCATACTCAATTTGTTGTTATAACTCAAAAATAGATACTTATATTAAATTGGAAAAGAATAATCAGTATAATAGCTGATTTTATAAACGAAATCTCTTTAGTGCATTGTTTTTCTAAATATTTGCGAAATAAATTTTCTGGTATGAGCATGAATTTTTCATGTATAATAACAATCACAGTTTCCTTGCAAAACAATTTTTTTTTATTAATTTTGCAAGCGATTTTACAGAAAAGCATACAATTGAATATCAAAATATTAATAAATAAATTCATTATGAAACCAATGACCAAAAGTCCATTGCAGATAGCTCGAGCAGGTTACGAACCTAAACTGCCGGCAGCTTTTAAAGGCAATGTTGTTTTAAACGAAGGTGCAGCAACAGAATCTGTAGCCGATCATGCTGATATCAAAGCTCTCTTTCCAAACACCTACGGAATGCCGATTATCACATTTCAATCAGGTGAAAAAGTTGAATATCCTGTTGTAAATGTAGGTGTAATTCTTTCTGGAGGACAAGCGCCGGGTGGACACAATGTTATTGCAGGAATATTCGATGGATTAAAAAAATTGAACCCGGAGAATAAATTATATGGTTTTTTGGGTGGTCCAAGCGGATTGGTTGAACATCAATATATTGAATTAACGAAAGATATTGTTGATGAATATCGCAATACAGGTGGTTTCGATATTATTGGTTCAGGACGAACCAAACTTGAAGAAGAAGAACAATACGAAAAAGGTGCCGAAATTTGTAAAGAATTAGGTATTAATGCTATTGTTATTATTGGAGGCGATGATTCAAATACAAATGCTTGTGTTCTGGCTGAATATTATGTTCAGAAAAACAAAGGTATCCAGGTAATTGGCTGTCCTAAAACTATCGATGGTGATTTAAAAAACGAAATGATTGAAACATCTTTCGGTTTCGATACAGCATGTAAAGTATATTCAGAACTCATTGGTAATATACAACGTGATGCTAATTCTGCAAAAAAATATTGGCACTTTATTCGTCTTATGGGTCGCTCGGCTTCGCATATTACACTTGAATGTGCGTTGCAAAGTCAACCGAATATTTGTATAGTATCCGAAGAAGTTGAAGCTAAAAATATGACTTTAACCGATGTTGTAGAAGATATTGTAAAAGTTATTGTACATCGTGCTGATTTTGGTTTGAATTTCGGAACAATACTTATTCCTGAAGGATTAATTGAATTTATTCCTGCAATGAAAAAGTTGATCAACGAATTGAATGATTTATTAGCTCATAATGATGATTTCAATGCAATGGAAACAGACGAGGAAAAACGTCAATATGTAAAAGGTTCACTTTCGCCTGAAAGTAGTCAGGTTTACCGTGATCTTCCAAAGGGTATTGCCCGTCAGTTGACGCTCGATCGTGACCCACATGGAAATGTACAGGTGTCACTCATTGAAACTGAAAAATTATTGATTGAAATGGTTGCAAAACGTCTGGCTCAATTAAAAGCACATGGTCAATACAAGGGAAAATTCTCAAGCATTAATCACTTCTTCGGTTACGAAGGTCGTTGTGCTATTCCTTCAAACTTTGATGCTGACTATACATATTCATTAGGATATACAGCTGCTTTACTCATTTCATCTGGAAAAACAGGTTACATGTCTTCAGTTCGTAATCTTACGGCTCCTGCCAGCGAATGGCTTGCAGGTGGTGTACCTATTACTATGATGATGAACATGGAACGCAGACATGGAAAAATGAAACCAGTAATTCAAAAAGCATTAGTGAAACTTGATGGTGCTCCGTTTAGATACTTTGATGCTCACCGTGCCGATTGGGCCGACGAAACTCAAAGATATGTTTATCCGGGTCCTATTCAATATTATGGTCCTACTGAGGTTTGTGACCAACCAACCATAACCCTGCAATTAGAAAAAGGGTTGTAACAATTTTTTCAATTGTTATCTTTCATAAATTCAGCATAATAACAGTAGTCGGAAAGAATACTTTATTGTGCTGTTTTTTTTTGATTTTTATTTTGAAAAATTTAGGTCGCTTTATTGAATATTATTTAACAATAATATTTATCTT
This sequence comes from uncultured Paludibacter sp., assembly GCA_964396705.1. Classification (GTDB taxonomy): domain Bacteria; phylum Bacteroidota; class Bacteroidia; order Bacteroidales; family Paludibacteraceae; genus Paludibacter. The sequence goes on along the minus strand of CAYNHC010000062.1, from coordinate 76 downwards.
TGCCCACATTATTTACATTTTAAAAATATAAAAACATGAAGAAGTTAATTTTTAGTTTGTTATTGTGCGTTTTTGT
>CAYNHC010000061.1:12005-15443 GCA_964396705.1 uncultured Paludibacter sp. | reverse complement strand
TCGATTTTAACTTGTTTCGATTCTTCGCCAATATCAATGGCATCACCATTATCGCCCAGAATATTGTAAATTTTTGTATTGCTGATTATGCCGTTTTCAATTCCATCATAATCAATTCCATCCGAATCGTATGACGGATTGCCGATAAAAGTACAATTCGAGATACGGGCTTTACCGTATTTTATATTCAATAAATCACTCGAAAATGTTGTTTGTATATAGCTATTTGTCAATGAGATATCAGAATATCTTGCTGAAATTGCATTCTGTTTGGTATTATCAATTCGGATATGATCCAGATTGAGATTGGCATGAAATGCTGAAATGGCTCCAACCCGTTGAGGAATTGGTCCTCTGGTAGCATCGGCAACGATCACATAATTCAGGTTCGAACTGGCTGTACCATTCCAGAAATTCAGTGCACCCCAACCAAGTCCGCTATATTGTGGATTAATTTTAAAAGTTATGGGTTCGATTTCTGTACCGTTCGCATTTATATTTCCATTAATAAAGAAATTATTTTCGGGTGACATCCATATTTCAACTCCCGGTTCGATCGTAAGTGTAACATTTTTATTAATCGTTACATCATTGGCTACTAAGTAGGGCGAACAACTTTTATACAAAGTCGTATTTTCTGAAATTACTTCAGGAACAACACAAGTTGAGGTTTGTTCGTAAACGGCTATCAAACTCAAATCGTTGGTCAGATTTAGCGGATAATTCTTTGATGTAGATATATAGCCATTATTATCAGCCACATAACATGATAATTCCAGATCGAAACTAACATCGGAACTATTGGCTGCGTTTTGATGTATTTCAACTGATATTACATTGTTTCCTGTAACCAACAATTTTTGATCAAGCGGAAACGGATAGTAGGTAGATTCGTCAGTTCCACTAATAGCATTTGGAGCCAGCGCTTTGTAATCGATGATTCCGTTCCGCATATTATCCCTGATTATTTCCACACCATTCAGATAAACTATTGCGCCATCATCTCTCAGCAGGTTAATAATGTAGTTTGATCCGTTTTTATCTGCTTCGGTTAATGTAAAGTTATGTCTGAAATAAGTGGTTATGTATTTATTTGTACTACTTGAACCATAGCTAACTGTCGTTTTTTCAGTACCGTCGCCATAACCCAGTTCACCCTGTCCCGATTTCCAGCTTGCGTCATCAAAAGAAGTTTCTTTCCATGCTGAATTTTGATTGCTGCCATCGTCGAGGTATTTCCAAATGGATTGCTTCGGAATAATTACTTTTTGAACGCTGTTTGCCCAGCCTTTGAAAGTAAATCCTGCTTTTTCATCGGTCGAAATTTCTGAATTTACATTTTTCAGGTAAAGGCCGAAGCTGTTACTTCCATCAATTTTTAAACCATTTAATTTTAGGGTTCCTGCATTTTCAGGATAAACCGAAAGCTTTAATGAAGCAGTTTCTGTAAAACCGTAATTCTTTAAATCGGCGAATAAAATATTGGGTCTGGTTTCAATAAATAGTTTTGTGATGGCTAATTGTTCCTCCCAAAATTGAACTGACGACATGGCATTTCCGTACGAAGAAGTTGTGCCCAGCCAGCGTGCGATATGTTTTGGCATTTCAGGTGCAATTTCTAAGCGGTGTTTTTCCATCAAACTGTTCATGCGTTTTGGGTTGAAACTGGTGTATAAATGATCGGCCAATCTTTTTCCAAAGTAAGATTTATAAGCCGCATTTTTCATTAAATTTGAAAATGGAAATGAAGTCTGGCTGACTGAAAAATTAATGAGATTTGAAGTTGCTCCTACAAATCCACGATCAAGATCCATAACAATCCATCTCCATTTGCCCGAGTCCTTTGGTTTCCATGCCATTACGTTATGGTCGATGGATGAATTTCCGGTATAGACTTCTGTAATCACCAGATCGGTGAAGTTATCTATATCCATTTTTGCAGCCACAGCATCAAAATTCGATTGAACGGATAAATCTTTTGAAAATAAGGCTTTTAATTCATTGTATGCAACCAAATCGCCACATTCTGCAAATTCTTCATTTTCAACCATATCAAAAGTTCCGGCTTCAAGACCGTAATGTTTTTCAATGTAGTCGGTTTCAATTTTTTCTCTGAAATTATGAATTCCCATGTATTGACCATTGAAATAAACCGTACACCAACGATATGCCGAAATATCGAGATCCATATTGAGTAGGGTTGAGTTTTGACCCAATATATCACGCATCAGCGTATAACTCCAGTCGTCGCCCGAAGCTCTAAGGGCAAAAGTTTTAAAACTTGAACGATTTGTATCGTAAAAAATTGAGTAATCCAGCGAGCCTGTACCGTAACGTTTTTTAAAATACACACCTAACATTTTCTGTGGCAATTGCCAGGAATACAGACCGTTGATTTTTACACCAGCTATTTCGTTAAATGCAGCGCGGTCGGCACCATTATTTTCGAATAATTCAATATTTACCGGAATTTCCCAGTCGGGTTTAAATGTTTGCACGTATATTCCTTTGGTTGCATCCCAGAAATTATTGGGATGACTGGACAAGGAAACGACAGGTAAACTTCCGGTATTATCGTTGATAAAATAAGTATTTGTAATCACCGGACCGGGTAGCATATCTGATTTAAATATCCTGGCACGAACAATGGTTGTAGCAGACAAATTAATGGGCTGAGAATAAATTGCTGATGCTAATATTGGTTCTGATCCATCTAATGTATAACGAATTTCGCCACCCAAATCGGTAAATAAAGTGATAGACACGGGCGAAGTATAGAATCCACCGCGAATATTGAAAATGGGTTCGTTCAATGCAAAATCACTGAAAAAATCTGTAGTATTAGCTGCATTAGGTGTAGCCTTTGGAAAATTACCCCAAAGTATTAAATTATTCAAATTTCGACCCTGCGATACATCGGGTTGTTGATTTACATAACTCAAAGAGTCCACAACTGTTAAATCGGGCTTGAATAATCCAATTTGTTCAATCTGCGCATCGAGTTTAAAACTGGTATGATTGCCTGTATTGTTACCATCTGCCCAAAAAATTGCATATCCTTTGGCCGGAATGGTTATGTTGCCAATCATCCATTTATCAGGAATTTCTAAATTGTCTGTTAGAAAATATCCATTCAGGTTTACTGCCGAAGTTCCATCGTTGTAAAGTTCTATCCAGTCGGCATCAGCACTGTAATCAGGATCTTTAACAGTAGATGCATTCGAAGCCATGAATTCGTTGATATATACCTGACTGTGAGAAGCAACTGAAATGAGTAAAATAAAAAATATCAACTTAAAGCGAATCATAATCATAAATAATTTGTTGATATTGAAGTAACGGTTTTTTGTGATTTTTCAAATTAATAACCGAATAATGACTTCAAAATATTAGAAAAAGTTGTTTTGCAATTAATTATAAATTAAGGGAGGTATTTTT
>CAYNHC010000061.1:0-11905 GCA_964396705.1 uncultured Paludibacter sp. | reverse complement strand
GTATATGCATTGGTTTCGTATTTTTCATTCAAAATATTGTTTACAAGCAGTTGAAAATCGATTCCTTTTAATTGTTTCAATGGAAGTGAATATTTCACACTCAGGTTGTTTACAAAATACGCATCAATAGATCGGTTTTTGTTCGAAGTATTATCAAAATATTGCTTCCCAACATAGGTGGAATAAACGCCAACTTCGAAATGGTCGAAATTGAATGTAAATATACTATTTGCCACCATATTGGGGGAATACGCAATATCAGTCAGACCTAATGTATCATTTTTAGACGCAACCCAGTTCCAATCAGCATCATACATATCCACGTCTTGTTCAATAAAGTTGAGAATTTTATTTTGACTGAGCGCAACATTTCCATCCCAACGTACTCCTTTCGCTATTTTAGCACCGGCACTCAATTCAATTCCTGTGCGGTAACTATTGGCGATATTTGTAGTGAGCAATTCGCCTATTTCGCTTATTTTTCCAGTCAGAATTAACTGATTTTTATAGCGCATAAAGTACAAATTGGCACCGGCTGAAAACTGTGGCGACTGAAATCGATAACCAGCTTCAGTGTCGTAAAGCGTTTCATAAGTCGGCTTTTCGTTTGCTCCGGCTTCAGTATAATTGTTCCGATTGGGTTCGCGGTTCGAAATGGAGTAGGAGGCATAAACATCATTTTGTTTATCCAGTTTATAAGTAAGCCCGAATTTCGGATTAAAAAAATGATATTCATGTGTTTGTGTAATGTTACGCATCACATTTTTATCTTCATCATATTTGTCATCAGTTCCTTGTATGCGGTAATTGATGTAACGATACTGCAAATCGACAGAAGCGAATAAACCCGAAAGCGGTTCAAAATTTAACTTGGCGTAAATATTTGCATCGTCTTTAATTCCTTTACTTCGATACCATTCCTTACTCATATCCAGGTTATTGGCATTTCGCACCCAAATTACTTTCCCATAATGATTTCCATCGTATCGGTTCAAAGCTCCACCAACCGAAGCATTCAATTTGTCGGTTTCATAATTCAAAGCATAAGTGATTCCGTAGAAATAATTATCTAACCATTTTTGACGAACCAAATCGGTTTCTTCTAATGCTGCACCTGCCAAAGTATCAGGTGTCAGTCCGTATTCCAGATAATTGCGATCCAATTTATACTCCTCGTAAAATCCTTTTCCACGTGTTAAATGAGCAGTCGTATTAAAATGCAGTTTGGGAGTTAATTCTTGTAGCCAATGTAATTGATAATGGGTTTGATTATAATTATCCGTTTGATTGTCATAATATTGTGTTTCCCCGTTATTGTCGGTAAATTCACCAAGGTCGTTGTACATACGATTGGTTTTCATTATTTCAGAGTCAACACCATACCATGCCTGATAGGTTTTTTCGGCACCACCGAATGTCAGGAATTTCAGCGTTGTTTTTTCGCCGAAATATCCGGCCGAAAAATAATACGATTTCATATCCACCCACGCACGATCGATATAACCGTCGGAAGTGACATTCGATAATCGTGCATCAAATGCAAACCGGTTATTTATTAGACCTGTTCCGGCTTTCAGCGTATTTTTATTGGTGTTGAACGAACCAATGGTTGAACTTATTTCGCCATAAGGTTTTGCATTCAGGCCTTCGGTTTGCATATTGATACTTGCCCCGAAAGCTGCTGCGCCATTGGTTGAAGTTCCAACTCCACGCTGAACCTGCACTGATGAAAGTGACGATGCAAAATCCGGCATATTCACAAAGAAAGTTCCATGCGATTCGGCATCGTTCAAAGGCACATCGTTAACAGTAATATTGGTGCGGTTGGCATCGGTTCCACGGATACGGAAACCGGTGTAACCAATTCCTGTTCCGGCATCCGAAGTGGTTATAAATGAAGGTGTAAGCGCAAGCAGGTACGGAATATCCTGACCTAAATTACGTTGTTCAATTTCCGTTTTTTTTACATTGCTGTAAGTCACAGCTGATTTATCATTGGCACGTAGTGAGCTAACTGTAATTTCGTTGAGAGAAAATGATTTTGATTTGAGTTTTACAATTAACTCGCGGTCTGTTACGGCTTGAACGGTTGTTGATTCGTAGCCGATGAATGAAACTTCAATTGTGTAACGCGTTTTTGTGAGTCCATCAATAATAAAGTTACCTTTTTTATCAGTGGTTTTACCCACCGATTCAGTTTTGATATACACTGTAGCGCCACTTAAAGCGCTACCATTTTCGTCAGTCACTTTTCCTTTGATTAAGTGTTGACCGAAGGACGTTGCAGTCCAAACCAGCAAAATAGCTGTGATAAAAAATTGTCTCATAACAAATTGATTAATTAGTTAATAAATTTTGCTTTGAGAGCCAATAAGATACGGAAGATTGATTCTTATTCCCTTCGCGGAATTACCCGTGCAGGTTCAAAGGGTATGATCTCAGCCCGAAATATTAAGGCACCCCATTAAAAAAAGTTAGAAAGTTTGTAAAGTTAGAAAGTTTAGAATCTAAACGTTTATGAGTTTATAAAAGTTCATAATTCATTATTCTAAAAAAGAAAGAAAAACAGCCCTGGAAGCGGGCCGAATTCCTTTCGGGTGCAAAGATATGAAAAATAATGTTGTAAAATGAATTTATTAACATGAACAATAGTTGAAACTTTCGGATTACGGAATAATTGCTTAAATTTGAAGTTAATACAAAATTCGGATTTATTTTATTAAAGTTATGATAGAAAGAAAGTTATTATTGTTTCGGAGTTATTTATTGTTGATTCTTTTTACTTTTATTACATATAATTCAAATGCTCAGTTTACAAATCAGCAAAATATTTGTAATGCATTTGTAAATGACGACTGGCATTTGTGGCTGAAGGAGATTAAGCAAACTGAAATGAAAAGGGCAGTAAATATTCAACAGAAATTAGAATTAATCAATCTATACTACGGATATATCGGACATTTGCTCGCCAAAAAACAATTTGATGAGGCTTCAAAATATATTTCGAAAGGTGAACTTTTGCTCAATCAGATTTTGAAATTAAATCCTGAAAATGCGACGGCAATGGCCTATAAAGGTTCGTTTACAGGATTTAAAATTCCAATGAATAAAATGAAAATATTTTCGTTAGGTAATGAAAGTGAGGGATTTGTAAATAATGCATACAAACTGGATAATAATAATTTACAAGCTATTATTGACAAAGGAAGTGCTTTGTTTTTTAAACCTAAAGTATTTGGAGGAAATAAACCGGAAGCTTTGAAATTATTTTTAAAAGCAATAAGATTATACGAAACAAATAAGAATACATCAAATAACTGGATGTATTTACATGTTCTCACTTTAGTAGCCCGTGCTTACGAAAAAACAGGGCAATTGAATAATGCTAAAGCTGTGTATGAAAAGACTTTGCGAATCCAACCTGAATTTAAATTTGTAAAATTGGAATTATACCCAGATATAATCGCTAAAATAAGAAATTGAAGAAATCAGATAGAAAATATATCGAACCATATATATTTTATTTTCGCAACCTGAGGCTTGTTGTATGTTTTTTTATACAAATGTACGTTTCTCTATTTCCATTTTAAACAACATTGATGATTTTTGTAGTCTGCAAATAAAAATTTAAAATTTAATTCTTAAAAAAATGAAAAGATCAGTTTTTCAACTTATTATGTTCTTATTGATATTTTTTACAGTCAATGGAATAGCTCAAAACACCGGAAATACCAAACTTACTGTTGAAGATCAACTTGGTTTAAAATCGGGCGCTGACCCTACAAAAGCATTACGTGGCAAAGCTCCCGGAAGTAGTCGTAAAAAAGGTCGGCCTGTGATATTTACTATCGGCGATTCTACGGTAAAAAACGGTAAAGACGATGGCAGTAATGGTCAGTTTGGCTGGGGAAGTTTGCTTTGGCAATGGTTTGACACGGCAAAAGTGTCGGTCGAAAATCATGCATTAGGTGGACGTAGCAGCAGAACATATATTTCGGAAGGATTGTGGGATAAAGTGTTAGCCGGTGTACAGAAAGGTGATTATGTATTTATCCAGTTTGGTCATAACGATGCAGGACCGCTCAATACCGGTCGTGGTCGAGCTTCGCTAAAAGGTAATGGCGACAATGACACAACCGTAGTGATGGAAGCCACAGGCAAACAAGAAACTATTCACAGTTTTGGTTGGTATATGCGTAAATATGCTCAGGATGTGAAAACCAAGGGTGCAACGCCCATTATTCTATCATATATTCCGCGCAATAATTTTGTTACCAAAGATAGTTTGCAAATTATTCGAAACGATAAAGGTTTTGGAGCTTGGTGCAAAGAAGCTGCTAAAATGGAAAAAGTTCCCTACATCGATTTGAATGGCTTGGTAGCTGATAAGTACGAGAAAATAGGAAAAGATTCAGTTCAGCTGATGTTTCACGGCGATCACACGCACACATCGCGACTGGGAGCGGAACTAAATGCCAAAACAGTGGCTGAAGGTGTAAAACTTTCGAAAGATAAAATGTTGAAAAAATTAAAGAAAGCATTGAAAAAATAATGTGCCAATATGCCAATATGATAATGTGGTGATGTGATGATGTGATGATAAGAAAAATAGTAAATGGTAAATAAATTAATGGTAAATAAAAAAATCACTTTTCTTTCAATTCTTTTTTCGATAATTGCAATTCAGGTGATTGCACAAATTAAAACCGAAAAAATCAAGGTAAAAGCACCTTTTGATATGCATGTAATCACAATCCCTGACTTCAAAAAGTGTAAAACTTTTTCGATAGTTGATTTTGGAGCTGTTCAGGATGATAAAATAAAAACTTCAAAAGCCATTGCTGATGCCATTACAGCCGCCAACGGTGCAGGTGGAGGCACTGTTTTGATTCCGGCTGGCGAATGGCTCACAGGCAAAGTGCATTTCAAGAGCAATGTAAATCTGCATCTCAGCAAGGGAGCTATGTTGCTTTTCGACGATGATCTGAACGATTATTTACCCGCAGTTCATACTTCGTGGGAAGGCATGGAGTGTATGAATTATTCGCCACTTATTTATGCTTACGATTGTAAAAACGTTGCCATCACAGGGCAGGGAACCATCAAAGCCAAGATGGACTTGTGGAAAACATGGGCTGGTCGTCCAGCTCCACACCTGAATAGTCTGAAGCGGTTGTACGATATGTCGTATCTGAACATTCCGGTTGCAGAACGCTTGATGGTCAACGATAGCGCACATCTTCGTCCGCATCTTATTCAGTTTAACCGCTGCGAAAATGTCCGCCTCGAAGGTTTTACTATTCAAAATAGTCCCTTCTGGACTATTCACACTTATCTTTCGAAAAATATTTTGTTGCGCAAACTGAATGTTTACGCTCATGGACACAACAACGATGGTTATGATCCCGAAATGAGTCAAAATATCCTGGTGGAAAACTGTGTTTTCGATCAGGGTGACGATGCTGTTGCTGTAAAATCAGGTCGTAATCAGGAAGGTTGGCGTTCGCAAACACCAACGAAAAATTTGGTTATCCGAAATTGTCTGGTAAAAAACGGTCATCAGTTATTGGCTATCGGGAGTGAATTGTCGGGTGGAATTGAAAATGTGTATTTGCACGATTGTAAAGTGGAATCGGGAGCTAAAATGTTTCATATCGTATTTATCAAAACGAATGAACGCATGGGTGGATATGTCAATAATATTTACGTAAAGAACATTCAGGCAGGAAAAATGGATTTTGGTATTCTGGGTATCGAAACCGATGTGCTTTATCAGTGGAAAAACCTGACTCCGACCTATGTACGTAAACTTACGCCTATAAAAAACGTATATTTGCAAAACATAAAAGCTACCAATGTGAAGTTTATTTCAAATATTCAGGGACAAAAAGAACTTCCAGTTGAGAATATATTTCTCGAAAATGTGGTTGCCGATACTATTCGGGATAAGAAAGAAATACATGAAAATGTGATTAACTTTAAAGCTGAATAAGATATTTAAACACGGAGTCACAAAGACACAAAATTAATACAACAATGAAAAAATCATCAATGGTAACTTTTTCCCCTTCGAGTGTTTGGGGTTGTTTTTTTCTTTTACTCTTTTACTCTATTTCGTGTAAAGCTCAGCAGACTGTTTCTCCGGAAAAAATTAACGATTCCAACACACCGCTTCACTTAATGAAGCCCGATTACAAAACGCCTTATGGCGTGGCGAAATTGGTTGAAGTAAAAGCAACCATTGACCGTGTGCTGGTTTTTCTGGAAAAAGCAACTCCCACCAAAGTCATCAATAAAGAAACGAAAGCCGAAGTAACCGATTTGAGTAAAATTGATAAAAACTCATTGCTCGAACGTGGACAATTCCGTTTGGCAAGTTACGAATGGGGCGTTACCTATGCCGCCATGCTGCTCGCTGCCGAAACATCTGGCGATTCGCGCTATTCAAAATATGTTTCAGATCGGTTTATATTTCTCTCCAAAGTAGCACCGTATTTCCGCAATTTGCAAAAAGAAGGCATTGTTGATCCGCAGATGCGTCAAATTCTGCATCCCGAAGCGTTGGACGATGCCGGAGCGGTTTGTTCGGCTATGATTAAAGCACAACTTTCAGGTCAGAAATTCGAAGGTCGTCCGCTGATTGATAATTACATGGATTACATCATGAACAAAGAATACCGACTTTCGGATGGGATTTTTGGCCGTAACCGTCCACAACACAACACCGTTTGGCTTGACGATATGTTTATGGCCATTCCGGCTATTGCCAATATGGGGAAACTTACCGGCGACACAAAATATTACGACGAAGCCGTGAAACAGATATTGCTTTTCAAACAACGAATGTGGCTGCCAGAGAAAAAACTTTTCCGCCACGGTTGGGTTGAAGGTATGACCGATCATCCAGCCTTTCATTGGGGGCGCGCCAATGGCTGGGCAATACTGACATTGACTGAAGTGTTGGATGTACTTCCTGCAAATTATAATGGTCGTGATGAAATTCTGAAATTGTATAAGGAACACGTACAAGGATTAGCCGTATTGCAATCGGGCGAAGGATTCTGGCATCAGCTGCTCGACAAAAATGATTCTTATCTCGAAACTTCAGCAACCGCCATTTACACCTATTGCATTGCCCACGGCATCAACAAAGGTTGGATTGATGCATTGGCTTACGGTCCGGTAGCTATGTTGGGTTGGCACGCTGTTTCAACCAAAGTAAATGCCGTTGGCGAAGTGGAAGGCACTTGCGTAGGAACCGGCATGGGTTTCGATGCGGCTTATTACTATTATCGTCCGGTGCATAAATATGCCGCTCATGGTTACGGACCTGTTATTTTAGCAGGAGGAGAAATCATCCGTTTGCTGAAAACAACACATCCGAAAATGAACGACAGCGCTGTGCAGTTTTACGATAAGGAGCAAAAAACGAATGAACCGATATTTACCCCCAACCCCTAAAGGGGAGAAAGAAAGACCCCTAACCCCTAAAGGGAAATATAAATAAGGTAGAGAATTTAATTTTGAACATCATGGGTGAAATACAATTCAAATCAAGTCTCCCCTTTAGGGGTTGGGGGTAATAATGAATCATTTTTAAATTTTACAAATCAATACTAACTTCTCTGACTCCCCTTTAGGGGTTGGGGGTAAAATTATGACAAGATCCGCTTTTAAAATGTTTCTGAAACCTGGTTTCGAAGCTGAGTACGAAAAACGCCACAATGAAATTTGGCCTGAATTAAAAAAACTGTTGAAAGATGCAGGCGTGTACGATTATTCCATTTTCTGGGATAAGGAAACCAATATTCTTTTTGCTGTGCAGAAAAACAGTGGTGAAGGCGGTTCGCAGGATTTGGGTTCGACTGAAATTGTACAACGCTGGTGGGCATATATGGCCGATATTATGGAATCTAATCCTGATAATTCACCGGTTTCTGTTCCACTGCCTGAAGTGTTTTATATGGAATAATTAGCGAGAAGCGCGATATTAACTTGATATTAAAACTTTTCCAAAGTTTAGAACTTTGGAAAAGTTGTTTATTTAAAAATTTAAAAATGAAAAAAACCACCTTCTTTATTTCCCTTCTTTTGATGTTGAACACATTAATTTTTGCCGAAATTAAGATTCCGGCTATTTTTTGCAACCACATTGTTTTACAACGTGGAGTGGAAATTCCAATTTGGGGAACGGCACGCCCGGACGAGAAAATAAGTATTTTACTGAATGGTAAAACAAAAGAAATTATAGCCGACTCTACAGGTAACTGGATGGTGAAATTTCCTAAACAAAAAGCCGGTGGACCATTTAAAATGGACATTTTCGGTGATAATACCATAACAATCGAAGATGTATATGTTGGAGATGTTTGGCTCTGTTCAGGTCAGTCCAATATGGATATGACAGTTGCCAAAGAAGACCGCTACTGGTGTGGTGTAACCAACGAAACTGAGGAAGTAGCCAATGCCAATTATCCGCTGATAAGGGTTTTCGATGTGGATTATACACCATCTCACACCCTTAAAAGTGATGTGAAAGGGAAATGGGAAATTTGTTCTCCACAAACGGTCGGACATTTTTCGGCTGTAGCGTACTTTTTTGCCCGGGAGATTTATCAGAAATACAAGATCCCGGTAGGTTTGGTGACTTCAGCTTACGGTGCAAGTACAGCAGAAACCTGGATTAGCAGGGAAGCACTGGAAGCTCAGCCGAATCTGAAACCTCTGCTGGATGCTTACACCGCAAAATGGGATAAATTTGTTGCCGACAGCGCAGCAACCATGGCAAAATACCGTACAGATATTACCAAATTTCAGGGAGATTTGGCTGCTGCCAATGCTGCTTCAGGCGATGTAACTGCAAAAAAACCAAAAGCGCCTAAAAATCCTGACCCTGAACTCGACCAGCATAATCCTTATGTCTGCTACAACGGAATGATAAATGGATTGATACCTTATGCTATCAAAGGAGCTTTGTGGTATCAGGGCGAATCCAACGGTCCGTCAGCAATTCAATACCGCGAAATTATGGAAACTCTCATATCAGATTGGCGTACCCGTTGGAGACAGGGAAATTTCCCGTTTCTGTATGTACAATTAGCTAATTACGGCAAACCAATGGCAAAACCGGTGGAAGATGGTTCCATGATGATAGTACGTGAAGCGCAGGTTCTGAATCTGTCAGTTCCGAATACCGGTATGGCAGTTGCTATCGAGAATGCCGGAAATGAACCCACAAATATTCACCCCAAAAACAAGCAGGATATTGGATATCGCTTGGGATTAATTGCACGAGCCAAAGTGTACGGCGAAAAACTGGAGTATTCAGGACCAATGTATAAAAGTTATAAAGTTAAGAAAAACACCATCGTATTGAGTTTCGAGTACGTAGGCAAAGGATTGGTTGCTAAAAATGATACTTTAACCGGATTTGCTATTTGTGGTGAAGATAAAAAATGGGTATGGGCTGAAGCAAAAATTATTGGGAAAACAGTGGTTGTTTCAAGTTCTGAAGTGGCTAATCCAATTGCAGTTCGCTACTGCTGGGGAACAAATCCTCCGGCAAGTTTATTGAACAAGAACGGACTTTGGACACCAAATTTCAGAACAGATAATTGGTAAAAAAGAAAAAGTTTATATGAAAAAGGCGTTTTTACTACTGCTGATTGCAGTGTTTTTTGTAAATGTAGGTTCTGCTAAAAAAGCAAAATCAGTATCGATTTTAGGAGATTCATATTCTACATTCGAAGGGAGTGTGCAACCAGATACCAATTATGTATGGTATTATAAAATTCCTAAGCAACAAACCGATGTAGATAGTGTATCACAAACATGGTGGTACTTATTTATGAAAGATAAAAAGTTTAAACTATGTGTTAATAATTCATTTTCCGGTTCAACAATTTGCAATTCAGGCTATCAAAAAGCTGATTATTCGGATCGTTCTTTTATTACACGTATGGATAATTTAGGAAAACCTGATATTATTTTTATTTTCGGTGGAACAAACGATTCTTGGGCAGGAGCTCCTATAGGCGAATATCAATACGAAGGATTTACCAATGCGGATTTATATAAATTCCGACCAGCTATGGCTTATATGTTGCAATACATGAAAAAGAAGTATCGTCGCGCCAACATATATTTCATATTAAATTCAGAACTGAAAGAGCAAATAAATGAGTCCATCAGGACTTTATGTAAGTATTACAAAATCGAATGTATTGAGCTTCATGAAATAGATAAAAAAAGTGGACATCCATCCATATTGGGAATGCAACAGATTAACGATCAGATTAAAAGAACATTAGAAGATAAAATAAGTATAAAGCCGACAAATAAATGAAAATTGGATTAAGATTAATCATCCTTTTTCTTTGTATTACTCAGTTAGGTTGGGCAAAGAATTTGAATTTCAAACGCTATGATGCCATTTACAGCGGTACGCCCTGGTTCGACCAGAACAACCGAGAAGTGAATGCACACGGGGCTTGCATTGTGAAGGAAGGCAGCAAATATTATCTTTTTGGCGAATATAAATCGGACACGGCCAATGTGTTTACCGGTTTCAGTTGCTATTCATCCAAAGATTTAATGAACTGGAAATTTGAACGTATCGTTCTGCCGGTTCAACTAAGCGGATTGATGGGGCCAAATCGGGTGGGCGAGCGCGTGAAAGTAATGAAATGTCCGGCAACCGGTGAGTTTGTAATGTATATGCATTCCGATAATTTGCTGTACAAAGATCCAAATATTGCTTATGCAACCTGCAAAACTATCAATGGTGAATATGAGTTTAAAGGCGCATTGCTGTTCGACGGGAAACAGATAAAACGCTGGGATATGGGAGCTTTTCAGGATAGCAACGGAAAAGGTTATTTGCTGATTCATCATGGTTATATTTATGAATTATCAACCGATTACAAATCAGTAAAAAGACTTGTTATTAATCAGAAACAAGGCGGTGAATCTCCTGCAATTTTTAAAAGCAAAGGCGTTTATTATTGGTTGAGTTCTAACTTGAGTAGTTGGGAGAAAAACGATAATATGTACCTCACAGCTACTTCTATCGAAGGTCCGTGGACTTTTCAGGGACTTTTTGCTCCCGAAGGATCGCTTACATGGAACTCACAAACGACTTTTGTATTGCCTGTTATCCATAAAAAAGATACGTTACTAATGTTTATGGGCGATCGATGGTCATTCCCAAAACAAGGTTCAGCTGCGACTTACGTGTGGCAACCGATTCGCATTGATACAAGTAAAATCTTCTTACCAGGATTTATCGAAAGTTGGAAACCAATATATGCAGGCATCGGTTTTGAAAAAATTGAACAAAATGGTTTGTCGTTAATCAACAATAAAATCTTTTTTAAAGAAGGAAGCTGGAAACATGAAAATGGCGGGTTGCAATCGAACGAAAAAGATGCATGTGTGACTTTTAATTTCACAGGAAGTAAAGTTGGTGTTAAAGCACGAACGAATAACACAAGCGGCTATGCTAAAGTGACTATTTTGGATAGCAAACAAAATGTTGTAATTTCGTCCATTGTCGATTGTTATTCCAAAAACGAGACTATCTCGCAGGTATTTGTTAGTCCGAAATTAAAGAAAGGCAACTTCTCGCTGAAAATTCAGGTGCTCGGCGAACATGGTTCTTGGACAGATAAGTCCAAAACCATTTATGGAAGTACCGATAATTATGTGATTATTGAAGATATAAGAGTTTTATGAACAAATGTAATATGAAAAAAATACTATTTCTGACGTTCCTTTTTTGTACTGCAAATTTATTTGCTCAAACTGTTGTAAAAGAACTTGCTTCCTGGAAGTTTTCAAGAACGGATAATGCCGATGCTTCAAAAGCCGAATTCAACGATGCGACATGGCAAGCTGTTACTGTTCC
>CAYNHC010000060.1:0-15457 GCA_964396705.1 uncultured Paludibacter sp. | reverse complement strand
ATTTAATTCATATTTCCACTAAAAATAATAAATAAAATGAAGAAAATTGAAGCAATCATCAGAAGATCTCAGTTTGAGGAAGTAACTGAGGCTCTTCATAACGTGGGAATCGACTTTTTTACTTACTGGGATGTAACAGGAGTAGGTAACGAAAAATCAGGTGCTGTTTATAGAGCAGTGGTTTATGAAACGAGACTTATTGAACGTAGAACAATTTCGTTCGTATGTCGTGACAAATTTGTAGATGCAGCAACTGAAGCAATTGTAAAGGCAGCTCGCACAGGTGAATTGGGTGATGGAAAAATATTTGTTTCCACAATAGACGAATCAGTTCGTATTCGTACCGGCGAAAAAGGTCCGGAGTCATTATACATTAAAGAATAATATTTAAAAATAGAAAGTATGGATTTAGCAGCATTAACTTCAAGTATTGACACCTTTTGGATTTTAATTACAGGTGCATTGGTATTTTTTATGCAAGCAGGCTTTGCATTGGTTGAAGCAGGTTTTACAAGGTCAAAAAACACTACAAATATTCTGTTTAAAAACTTAATGGACTTTTGTATTGGTACAATAGTATTCTGG
The DNA here is from genome assembly GCA_964396705.1 of uncultured Paludibacter sp. Classification (GTDB taxonomy): domain Bacteria; phylum Bacteroidota; class Bacteroidia; order Bacteroidales; family Paludibacteraceae; genus Paludibacter. The sequence continues at coordinate 14,872 of CAYNHC010000060.1, read as the reverse complement.
TTAATTGGTTATGGACTTATGTTTGGTGCGGGCAACGGAATAATTGGTGCCTTTGAACCATTCTCAGAAATAAATCACGCTCCGGCAGGTATCCCAAATTTGGCATTTTTCTTTTTTCAATTAGTATTTGCAGCTACTGCAGCTACAATTGTATCGGGAGCAATGGCTGAACGTACTAAATTCAGTTCATATTTAGTATATAGTGCATTTATTTCAGTTATTATCTATCCTATTTCTGGTCATTGGATCTGGGGTAGTGGTTGGTTAGCAGGAATGGGATTCCACGATTTTGCAGGATCAACAGTTGTTCACTCAGTTGGAGGTTGGTTAGCATTGGTTGGAGCAGTCGTTTTAGGACCACGTATTGGAAAGTATAAAAATGGAAAAGCAAATGCAATTCCGGGACATAATATTTTAATTGGAACTTTAGGTGTATTCCTTCTTTGGTTAGGTTGGTTTGGCTTTAACCCGGGTTCAACTTTATCTTTATCAAATACAGAACTTGTAGCCAGAATTTTTGTGACAACCAATGCTGCAGCCGCAGCCGGTGGTATTGCAACTTTAGCATTCACATGGATGAAATATGGCAAACCAGGTTTGAGTATGACTTTGAATGGTGTATTGGCAGGATTAGTAGCAATAACAGCTGGTTGTGATACTGTTACACCTGGAGCTGCAGTCCTGATTGGTTTGATGGCCGGAGTTTTGGTAGTTCTTGCAGTTGAATTTTTCGATAATGTTGTAAAAATTGACGATCCTGTAGGTGCAATTTCAGTGCATGGGATAAATGGTGTTTTCGGAACATTAATGGTCGGTTTGTTTGCAAAAGAAAATGGTATAACAGGGCTGTTCTACGGTGGTGGTACTGATTTGTTAGTAACACAACTTATTGGAGTAGGAGCAGTTGCTGCATGGTCGATAGCTTGTGGTTTGGTTTTATTCTATGGTATTAAATATACAATTGGACTTCGTGTTAGCAAAAAAGAAGAAGAAAACGGTTTGGATTATTACGAACACGGAGAAAAAGCTTATAATTCCTAAATAATTACTTGTTAAGTTGAAAAATTCAATTTGTCATAACATTGATAGGTTTTTAATTAAAATGTTTTAAACTCAAATATTCAACTTTAATTTATTCAGTTTACAAAGTCTTGTGTTTTTTTAGTTTTATTGTTTTTAAACAGATCATTTCGTGAGAAATGGTCTGTTTTGCATTAATGACACTAAAGTTGATAAAATATAAATAAAATGTAAGCTAAAAATACATTAATGATTACATAAAATTTATATTAATGATAAAAAACTATCAAAATGTTTTGTACAATTAAAATAAATGTTGTATTTTTGCAGTCGAATTATTAATTACAAAAAGATATTTTAAATGAAATATCTGTATCATATTGATATTTAAAATAATATAATAGCATAATTAATATATAAATATAAGGAATAATAAAACAAAAAGTTTATGAAAAAAATTGAAGCAGTTATTCGTAAATCAAAGTTTGAAGATGTAAAACAAGCATTATTCGAAGTTGATATTGATTGGTTTTCTTATTGGGATATTACCGGGCTTGGAAAATCGACTGAAGAACAGGTGGTTCGTGGTCAGGTTTTTAAATCGGGATATATACAGCGCCGTATGATATCGATTGTGATCAGAGATATTAATCTTGAAAAAACAGTCAATGCAATTTTAAATTCGGCATGGACGGGTGAAACCGGAGATGGAAAGATTTTCGTATATGATATTGAGGAGACTTATCGTATCCGAACACGTGAATCAGGTCCCGGCGCTTTATATAACATAGAACAAATTTAATTTCCAATTATTTAAGAAATACATCAATGAAAAAATATAAATTTATACTTCTGTCAATTCTTTCTTTATTCAGTTCCGGAGTTTTTGCTCAGGAGACTGGTGCACCCGTTGTTAATGCCGGTGACACAGCCTGGATGATAGTGGCCACGGCTTTGGTGCTTTTTATGTCAATTCCCGGACTTGCTTTGTTTTATGGAGGTTTGGTTAGGCGTAAAAATGTGTTGAGTGTTTTTATGCAAGTGTTTATCCTTGTTGCAGTTATAAGTATCGAATGGGTAGTTATCGGATATAGTAATGCATTCGGATCGAGTTCTATTGAATGGTTAAAACCTTTTTTCGGTGGTTTCGACTGGGCATTTCTTCGCAATATAAATGTTAGCGATTTAAGTCCTTATTTTATTTCGCATTCGCAACCAACTGCCGATGGCGGAACAATTGGTACTATTCCTCATATTATTTTTATCATGTTCCAGGGTATGTTTGCTGTTATTACTCCTGCTTTAATCATTGGAGCATTTGCCGAACGCATCAGTTTTAAAGGTTTTCTTGTATTTTCGTTGCTTTGGTCATTATTTATTTATAATCCGGTTGCGCATTGGGTATGGTCTGGCGACGGTTGGTTGTTCAAATTAGGTGCGCTTGATTTTGCCGGAGGAACTGTGGTTCACATAAATGCAGGTATTGCCGCCATTGTTACAGCGCTTATGTTAGGTAAACGCCGAGATTATAAAGGACATGCACTTCCACCTCACAACATTACTTATGTAGTTATGGGTGCTGCTATGCTTTGGGTAGGTTGGTTTGGTTTTAATGCCGGTAGCGGACTTGCAGCTGATGGATTGGCAGCCAATGCTTTGATGGTTACACATATAGCTGCAGCCGCAGCCGCACTAACCTGGGCTTTGCTTGAGTGGTTTATCGATAAACGTCCGACCGTAGTTGGTATTAGTACAGGTGCTGTTGGTGGATTGGTAGCTATAACACCTGCTGCAGGATTTGTAGGAGTTGGCGGTGCACTTATAATTGGTCTTGCGGTGTCTTTGGTTTGTTTTGCTATGGTAGCTTATGTTAAACCAAGACTCGGATACGATGATTCACTTGATGCATTTGGTGTTCATGGAATTGGTGGTATTTTAGGTGCAATCTTAACCGGATTATTAGCTTCACCTATCATTCAGTCAAGTTATAGTGGTGCATTTTATGGTAACTTTCACCAACTTTGGATACAATTGTTAGCGGTTGGCGTAACAATATTATTCTCAGGAATTGGAACCTATATTTTATTTAAAATTACTGATAAATTAGTTGGTGTGAGGGTTGCTGATAAACAAGAAGGAATTGGGCTGGATGAAACTCAGCACGGTGAAACAGCCTATACTAATTTTGATTAAATTATAAAATAAGCCTGCAATTATGTAAAATTTGAATAAAAGGTCATTTTGTTAAAATAATATCAATTAAAAAAAATAAATGTGGGCTATAATTTAAAAACTAAATCAATAATCCACATTTATTTCATAAAATGTGTCAAAATGTTTCAATAATAAAATTTCAATATGTACTTTTGTCTGCTAAAAATTAATTATTAGAAAATTAATGACAAATATTATCAATTTATTGTAGAAATATGGTAGTTGTAAAATTTGTTGAATTCAAATAATTTCAATAAAACAAAAGACAAAAAGACAGTGAAAAAAATTGAAGCAGTTATTCGCAAGTCGAAATTTGAAGATGTTAAGCAAGCTCTTTATGATGCTGACATCGATTGGTTTTCTTATTGGGATATTACAGGTCTCGGTAAGTCAACAGAAGAACAAATTGTTCGTGGTCAGGTATTTAAATCAGGATACATACAGCGACGTATGATATCTATAGTCGTTCGGGATGTGAATCTCGAAAAAACAGTTAATGCAATATTAAACTCAGCCTGGACAGGAGAAACCGGTGATGGTAAAGTATTCGTGTATGATATTGAAGAAACATACAGGATACGTAACCGTGAATCAGGTCCCGGTGCTCTTTACAATAAAGAGTAGGTTTTTTAATAGTATATTATTAATGCATTAACAGTTTTTACAAAATGAAAAAATATATTTTGGCAATAATGACGTTTATTGCCTTTTTTACTTGCAATTTAAAAGCAGAGGAAACAAAAGTATCGATACCTGTGATTGATTCGGGTGATACTTCCTGGGTGATTGTAGCTACAGCTTTGGTATTGTTTATGTCTATTCCCGGACTTGCACTGTTTTATGGAGGATTAGTACGCCGCAAAAACGTATTAAGTGTGTTTATGCAAATTTTTATTCTTGTGGCAGTTATAAGTGTCGAATGGGTAATTCTTGGTTATAGTAATGCATTTGGATCCAATTCAATTCCTTTTTTAAAACCATTTATTGGTGGTTTTGATTGGGCATTTTTAAATAATATTTCGATTAGTGAGCTTAGTCCCTATTTTATATCTCATTCTCAATTGGGATTTAATGGCTCTCAAACTGGTACAATTCCACACATTGTATTTATTTTGTTTCAAGGAATGTTTGCAGTAATTACGCCGGCACTAATCATTGGAGCATTTGCAGAGCGAATTGATTTCAAAGGCTTTCTTGTTTTTTCAATTCTTTGGTCAGTTTTAATCTATAACCCGATTGCTCATTGGGTATGGTCTGCCGATGGTTGGTTGTATGCATTGGGAGCTTTAGATTTTGCAGGTGGAATAGTTGTTCATATCAGTGCAGGTATTGCAGCCATTGTTACTGCAATAATGCTCGGGAAACGCCGCGATTATAAAGGTCATGCATTACCACCGCATAACATAACTTACGTAGCTATTGGTACCGCCATGCTTTGGGTAGGTTGGTTCGGATTTAATGGTGGGAGTGGTTTATCGGCTGATGGACTTGCCGGTAGCTCAATATTAGTTACTCATATTTCTGCTTCTGTTGCTGCAATAACATGGGCTGTACTCGAATGGGTTATTGATAAACGGCCAACCGTTGTAGGTATCTGTACAGGCGCTATTGCCGGATTGGCTACGATTACAGGTGCTTCAGGATTTGTTGGTATTCCAGGTGCGTTATTTATTGGTATAGCATCTTCAGTACTCTGTTTTGTGATGGTTGCTTATGTAAAACCAAAACTTGGTTATGATGATTCGTTGGATGCATTTGGTGTACATGGAGTAGGAGGGATATTAGGGGTAGTTTTAACCGGAGTTTTCGCTTCTCCATTTATTCAATCTAATTATAGTGGAGCCATTTATGGTAATTTTCATCAACTATGGATACAATTATTAGCTGTGGGCGTTATCATACTTTTTTCGGGAGTAGGTACTTTTCTGATTTTTAAATTGACTGATTTAATGGTTGGAGTAAGAGCTCACGATAAATCTGAAGCTATCGGACTTGATGAGACTCAACATGGAGAAACCGCTTATACTAATTTTGATTGATTATATTATTCAAGATATATATTAATGTTGTCTTTTTATCAATTTGTCATTAGAATTTAGGTTTTTTGAAAATATATTTTTTAATTGATGTTTTGTATTTGCAATAAATAGCTTGAATTTTTTATTTTGTGTCAAATTGTTTTTCTTACATCAAATAAAATTGTACTTTTGTGTCGTAAAAATGGATAAAAATGATTCAATATGATATTATTACATGTTTAAAAATGAAAATATGATATTGTAAACTTATTTTTTTTCAAACATAACAAATTAGTGAATAGTAAGTAAAGAATCAATTCTTTTAGAAATAAGTATTAAAAATATTGTTAACGTCAATATTAAAAAACAAGTGTTGGAAGCGATAGAATTAGAATTTATAAGATTCTGTTTTGTCTGTTGAAATTATCTGAAGTTATACACGGTAGATGAATATTGTTTATCGTGTGTTTTTTAGTTTTATTGTTTCGGGCAGACTACTTCGTGATGAAATAGTCTGTCCAATTTTTTCAATAATACTTATTAAGATGTTTCAAGTCCATAATAATATTAGGTTATTAATTAGTAATCAACTCAATAAATATAGCAATGATTTAATTAGAATGATTACTTTTGTAAATCTGATTTTATTAAAATAGCATATTTTCTGTGTAAATCTATAATGAAGATAAAGTTTTAAATTGTAATTAAACAGCTAATTTGCATATCAATTTAAAACAAAAATACAGGATAAATATTCATTTTAATTATTTGTCGATTTATTTTTTTTAAACAAAATGAAAACAATACAATTAAATGACATTTTATTTAATTTTGCACAGTAATAAAATCATATAGTAAGAAAATTACACTTTAAAACTAAAAATAGTAAAATAAATAAACAAATAATAATACAATTATGTCATCACTAAGATTTAAAGCAGTAGAAGAAGCTTTTAAGAAAAAAGCGTTATGCGTTACCGCACCGTCGAAATACACTTCGGATTATTATGGTAAATATGTTTTTAATAAAGTAACCATGGAAAAATATCTTTCAAAGGATACATTAAAAGCATTGAAGAATGTAATTAATAAGGGTGCAACACTGGATCTTAATATTGCAAATCAGGTAGCTGCAGGTATGAAATTATGGGCTACTGATTTAGGTGCAACACATTATACTCACTGGTTTCAACCATTAACAGATGGAACAGCCGAAAAGCACGACTCTTTTATTGATTATGTAGGAGCACCAGGAGAATCGATTACTGAAGATTTTTCAGGAAAATTACTTGCTCAACAGGAACCTGATGCGTCTTCATTCCCAAGTGGAGGTATTCGCAGTACTTTCGAAGCTCGTGGATACACAGCATGGGATCCAACATCACCTGCTTTCGTTGTTGATGATTGTCTGGTAATACCAACAATTTTTATTTCTTATACCGGAGAATCTCTTGACTTGAAAGCTCCTCTTCTTAAAGCATTAAATGCTGTTGATAAAGCTGCAACTGCGGTTTGTCAAATGTTTGATCCAAATGTAAAGAAGGTTGTATCATATTTAGGTTGGGAACAGGAATATTTCCTGGTTGACGAGGGTTTATTTGCAACTCGTCCTGACTTGTCACTTACAGGTCGTACTTTGCTTGGACATGAATCAGCCAAAAACCAACAATTAGAAGACCATTATTTTGGAGCAGTTCCAAGTCGCGTAGCTGCTTACATGAAAGATATTGAATTCGAAGCATACAAATATGGCATTCCTGCTAAAACTCGTCATAATGAAGTAGCTCCTAACCAGTTTGAATTAGCTCCGATTTTTGGCGAATGTAACTTGTCAAATGATCAGAACTTACTTATCATGTCTATCATGAAAAAAGTGGCTCGTCGTCATGGCTTCCGTCTATTATTACACGAAAAACCATTTGCAGGAATCAATGGTTCAGGTAAACACAATAACTGGTCACTTGGAACTGATACAGGTGTTGGTCTGTTCACACCGGGTAAAACTCCTGAAGAAAATTTACAGTTCGTAACTTTCCTTGTAAATACATTGATGGCAGTTTACAAACACAATGCGTTACTTAAAGCATCTATTATGACCGCTCAAAATGCTCACCGTTTAGGAGCTAATGAAGCGCCTCCTGCAATTGTTTCTGCTTTTCTTGGTACACAGTTGACTGGAATTTTAGATAAACTTGAGGCAAGTACAAGCGAAGAAGCAATTATTTTGGACGACAAAAAGAAACTTCACTTAGGTATTGCACGTATTCCAGAAGTTTTTCTTGATAATACAGATCGTAACCGTACATCTCCTTTTGCATTCACAGGTAACCGTTTTGAGTTCCGTGCAGTAGGTTCTTCAGCAAACTGTTCGTCGGCTATGGCTGCTTTGAATACAGCTGTTGCAGCTCAGTTAGTTGAGTTCAAAGCAGAAGTTGATGCGAAAATGGCAGATGGAGTAAGCAAAGAAAAAGCTATTTTCGATGTAATTAAAGATTATATCAAAGCTTCAAAAGCCATCCGTTTCGACGGAAATGGTTACAGCGAAGAATGGAAAGTTGAGGCTGCAAAACGTGGTTTAGACTGTGAAACTTGTGTTCCTGAAATCTTCAAAGCGTACACAACTCCTCAAAGTGTTGAATTGTTTACTTCTATGGGTGTTCTTACCGAGAAGGAATTACATGCCCGAAACGAAGTTAAATGGGAAACTTACACCAAGAAAATTCAGATTGAAGCTCGCGTACTTGGCGATTTGGCTGTAAATCATATTATTCCAATTGGAACCCGTTATCAAAGTTTCTTGTTAGATAATGTTTCAAAAATTAAAGCTGTATTCACAGGTGAAAGAGCAGAAAAACTCAGTGCACTTGATACTGCATTAATCATTGAAATTGGTGAACGTATTGCTGCCATTAAAAATGCTGTTGATGACATGATTGACATGCGTCGCTCTGTAAATAAAATTGAAGAAGAATACGAAAAAGCACTTGCTTATCACGACAAAGTATTACCATATTTTGATATTATCCGTTATAATACTGATAAATTGGAATTAATTGTTGATGACGAGATGTGGACTTTACCAAAATACAGAGAATTATTATTTATTCGTTAAGTCGTTATATTTCAATATAATATCCATTTATTTTTAATAATAGTGGGAGACTTTTAACAAAGTACTCCCACTATTTTTCACGACAATAAAACAAAAAAAACATTTTAGTTCGGTGGTTTCAATTGAAACTCAGATTAAATATTATAAAAAATTCTATGACTTCAAACCCTTTGCAATTAGACGATTATGAGCAGCGTTCGCTGTATTCATTTCAAAACGAACACGATGCTTGTGGAGTAGGACTGATATTAAACCTTTACGGCGAGAAATCGCATGAAATTGTAGAAAAAGGTTTGCAGGTACTCGAAAATATGGTACACCGTGGAGCGGAAAGTGCCGATAATAAAACCGGTGATGGTGCAGGTATTTTAGTTCAAATCCCTCACGAATTTATCTTACTTCAGGGTATTCCCGTACCTGCAAAAGGAAAATATGGTACTGGTTTAGTATTTCTTCCCAAGGACAAGAAAAAAGCAGAATTATGTATTAACGTAATTAAAGATCAGGTTGAAAAAGATGGATTGACTCTCTTAGCAATTCGCGATGTACCTGTAAACAGCGATATTCTTGGTCAGATTTCTACATCAACTGAACCACAAATTAAACAAATTTTTGTTACAGGTGCTGCCAATTCTCAGGAGCTTGAACAAAAATTGTATGTTGTTCGGAAAAAAATTGAAAAATCAATTCTGAAATCGAATATTTCCAAAGACAGAAGTTTCTATATTGTAAGTCTTTCTACAAAGCAAATGGTTTATAAGGGAATGCTCACCTCTCTTCAACTTCGTGAGTATTATCCTGATTTATCAAATCCTAATTTTACTAGTGGTATTTCACTTGTACACTCCCGTTTTAGTACTAATACTTTTCCTACCTGGGATTTAGCTCAACCTTTCCGTATGCTTGGTCATAACGGTGAGATTAATACTATACGTGGTAATCGCCAATGGATGGAATCCCGCGAAAGTGTTTTGAAATCGGATATTTTGGGTAATTTGAACGAGTTATATCCGATTGTTCAACCTGGAATGAGCGATAGTGCGAGCTTAGATAATGTGTTGGAATTTTTGGTAATGTCCGGTAAAAGTTTGCCTCATGCTATGGCGATGCTCGTGCCTGAAAGTTGGAATAAGAAAAACCCAATTTCTGATAACTTACGTGCATTTTACGAATACCATAGTACTTTTATGGAACCATGGGATGGACCTGCTACATTGCTGTTCAGCGATGGTCGTTATGCCGGTGGTATGCTCGATAGAAATGGGTTACGTCCCGCACGTTATTTAGTAACACATGATAATTTAATGGTGATTGCTTCTGAAACCGGAACAATTGAAATTGAACCGGAACGAATTAAATCGAAAGGTCGTTTGAAACCGGGTAAAATGATTATGATCGATACTGAAAATGGTCAAATATACTACGATAACGAACTTAAAGAAGGTTTGGCAAAAGCTTTTCCATATCGTGAATGGTTGAATAAAAACTGTATTGATTTAGATAATATTTCATCGGGACGCAATGTAAAGAACGATTTGAATAATTATCAAACTCTGCTTCATGCATTCGGTTATTCGAAAGAAGATATTGAAAGATTAATAATTCCTATGGCAAATGATGGTTACGAACCAACATCGTCGATGGGTAACGATACTGTATTGTCTGTTTTCTCTGACAAACCACAACGTCTGTTCAATTATTTCCGTCAGCAGTTTGCACAGGTAACTAACCCACCTATTGATCCGATTCGCGAAGAATTGGTTATGTCACTTACAGGATATATCGGTTCTGTACACCAGAATTTATTAGAGCCTGCTCGGGAAATATGTAAAATGGTGAAGTTAAAAAGTCCTGTTTTAACCAATGCTCAGTTCGACATTTTGATGAATCTGAATTATAAAGGATTCTATACTATTTCTTTACCTATGCTTTTCGACCCTAAAGGTGGAGCAAAAGGGTTGGAAAAGGCTATACAGGAACTTTGCCTTTCAGTAGAAAAAGCAGTTGATGATGGAAAAAATTATATAGTATTAAGCGATCGTGGTGTTGATGCTAATCATGCACCAATTCCTTCATTATTGGCTGTTTCAGCTGTTCATCTTTATCTTGTTCAGAAGCGCAAAAGAATGCAGATTGACATCGTGGTTGAATCAGCCGAACCACGCGAAGTAATGCATTTCGCACTTTTATTTGGTTTTGGTGCTAACGCCGTAAATCCGTATATGATTTTCACCATTATCAACGAAAAGATTAAGGCAGGTGAAATAAATATGGATCTGGATTCGGCTAAAAAACATTATATCAAAGCTGTAAACAAAGGTCTGCTTAAAGTATTATCAAAAATGGGTAATTCCACTTTACGAAGTTATCGTGGTGCACACATTTTTGAAGCCATTGGTATTTCATCATCCTTACTTAATAAGTATTTTAAAGGAATTCAATCGTCAATAGAAGGTATTGATCTTGAAGATATTTCAAATGAAGTATTATCACCCTTCTTCGAAGCATTTTATCCGTCAGAAGGTAATGATCCAACTCAACTATATAATTTGGGTCATTATGCATATCGAGTTGATGGTGTAGAACATGCATGGAATCCGGAAACTGTTGCCCGTTTACAAATTGCAACAAAAACCAATGATTACCAGAAATACAAAGAATATGTTAAGGCAGTAGATGATAAAGATGCTCCAATATTCATTCGCGATTTAATTGATTATAAGCAGAACCCTATCGATATAAACGAAGTTGAACCAATCGAAGGCATTATGAAACGGTTCGTTACCGGAGCTATGTCGTACGGTTCGATAAGTCGTGAAGCGCATGAAGCCATGGCCATGGCCATGAATATTATCGGAGGAAGAAGTAATACAGGTGAAGGTGGTGAAGATCCTGAACGTTATAAAAAACGTGAAGATGGATTGAGTACTCGTAGCGCTATTAAACAAGTCGCGTCAGGTCGTTTTGGTGTTACAGCAGAATATCTTGTGAATGCCGACGAAATTCAGATTAAAATAGCACAAGGTGCAAAACCAGGAGAAGGTGGTCAACTTCCGGGACATAAGGTGGATAAAATTATTGCAAAAACACGTCATTCAATTCCCGGAATTTCTTTAATTTCACCTCCGCCTCATCATGATATATATTCAATCGAAGATTTGGCTCAGCTGATTTACGATTTAAAAAATATAAATCCATCTGCCATAATCAGTGTTAAATTAGTGTCGGAAACCGGTGTTGGAACAATTGCAGCTGGTGTGGCTAAAGCTAAAGCTGATTTAATATTGATTTCTGGAGCCGAAGGTGGAACCGGTGCAAGTCCATCAAGTTCGATTAAACATGCAGGACTTCCATTAGAAATTGGTTTGGCTGAAACACAGCAAACACTGGTACTGAATAATTTACGCGGTCAAATTCGTTTACAGGCTGATGGACAGCTAAAAACAGGTCGAGATATTGTAATCGCAGCAATGTTGGGTGCCGAAGAATATGGTTTTGCAACAAGTGCATTACTTATTTTGGGTTGTGTAATGATGCGTAAATGTCACTTGAATACTTGTCCTGTAGGTGTGGCAACTCAAGATGAAATTTTAAGAAAACATTTTACAGGTAAACATGAATATCTTGTTAATTTTTTCAAATTTATTGCTCAAGATGTTCGTGAGCATTTGGCTCAATTAGGATTCAAAAGTATTGATGAAATTGTGGGACATGCCGAATTACTTCAACGTAAAAATACTTTAGGTAGTTCTAAGTTGAAAAAAGTTGATTTGTCAAAGATACTTTATGTGCCTGATGCAAACACAAAAGTTGATTTACGTCACGTTAAAAATCAGGATCACAAAATTGATAAAGTACTCGACAGAGAGTTGATTAAGAAATCATTGCCTGCTTTGGACTTGTGTATGCCTGTCGAAATGAAATATAAAATAAAAAATACTGATCGTACTGTAGGTGCAATGCTTTCGGGCGAAATTGCTAAAAGATACGGACAAGCAGGTTTACCTGTTGACACTATCAAGGCATGTTTTACCGGTTCAGCTGGTCAAAGTTTCGGTGCATTCCTCAGTAAAGGGGTGTTTTTTGAACTTATCGGTGAAGCAAACGATTATGTTGGTAAAGGTTTGTCAGGTGGAAAAATTGTGGTTAAGTCACCAGAGGAAAGTACTTTCAAAGCTGAAGAAAACATCATAGCCGGGAATACAATACTTTACGGAGCAACTTCGGGTGAAGTGTATATAAACGGTGTTGTTGGTGAACGTTTCTGTGTTCGTAACTCAGGAGCTACTGCTGTAGTTGAAGGTGCAGGAGATCATTGTTGTGAATATATGACAGGTGGCCGTACCGTGGTTCTTGGAAAAACCGGACGTAACTTTGCTGCAGGTATGAGTGGGGGAGTAGCCTATGTGTTGGACGAATCAGGAGATTTTGATTATTTCTGTAATATGGAAATGGTTGAATTATCTTTGATCGAAGATAGCCATGACAGTAAAGAACTAAAAGGATTAATTGAAAATCATTATAAATATACTAATAGTGAGCTTGCTAAAAAAATTCTTGATAACTGGAAAGATTATGTTGACCGATTCATAAAAGTTGTTCCTATCGAATACAAAAAAGTATTACAGGAAGAAAAAATGGAAGCTATCAATAAGAAAATTGCACAGGTAGAAAGAGATTATTAATTTAATTAACTTTACCAAAGTTCAGAAACTTTGGTAAAGTTAAAATAAGAGAACAATAAAACAATCATGGGAAATCCTAAAGCATTTATAAATATAGCCCGCAAAGAAGCGGGTTACCGACCCATAAACGAAAGAATCTACGATTTTGGGGAGGTAGAACAAACTCTAAATCGTGAGGATCGTAAACTTCAGGCTTCACGTTGTATGGATTGCGGTATTCCATTTTGTCACTGGGGTTGCCCTCTGGGTAACAAAATGCCCGAATGGCAGGATCTGATTTATAAGGGAGAGTGGAAAAAAGCTGTTGAAAATCTACACGAAACAAATAATTTTCCTGACTTCACAGGTCGTATTTGTCCTGCTCCTTGTGAGAAATCATGTGTGCTGACATTACACGAAGCACCAGTTACAATTCGTGAGAATGAGTGTTCTGTCACAGAGATCGGTTTTACTGAGGGAATGATAAAACCTCGTCCACCAAAAACCCGTACCGGGAAAAAAGTAGCTGTTATTGGTTCAGGTCCTGCAGGAATGGCAGCTGCGCAACAATTAAACCGAAAAGGTCATACAGTTGTGCTATTTGAAAAAGACAACAGCCTTGGTGGATTGATGAGATATGGTATTCCTAATTTTAAATTGAATAAGAATATTATCGATCGTAGGTTGTCACAATTAGAAGAAGAGGGTATTGTTTTCAAACCGAATACCGAAATTGGAAAAGATATTTCAGGTAAAGAAATCATGGCAAAGTACGATGCAGTTTGTATTGCCATTGGTGCAGGACAACCCCGCGATATAAATCCTAAAGGTCGTAACCTGAAAGGAATTTATTTTGCTATGGAGTTCCTAAGTCAGCAAAACCAATTAATCATGGGTGAATCCGTAGCATCCGATAAAATTATCAATGCCAAAAACAAACACGTTTTGGTTATTGGTGGAGGTGATACAGGATCCGACTGCGTAGGTACTTCTATTCGACAGGGAGCTGCTATGGTTACTCAGATTGAGATTTTACCTCAACCACCTGTAGGTAAAAATCCTGAAACACCCTGGCCTTATTATCCTAATATCCTTAAAACTTCAAGTTCACATCAGGAAGGTTGTACCCGTCGGTGGAGCTTAAATACCAATGAGTTTGTTGGTGAAAAAGGTAAAGTTACTGAAGTTCTTGTTGAAGAAGTAGAATGGAAGAAAGATGAAAACGGTCGTTTCAATATGTTACCAACCGGAAAAACAGAAACTATCAAAGCCGATTTGGTTTTCCTTGCACTCGGTTTTGTACATCCGGTACACGAAGGTTTACTTACTGAACTCGGAGTTGATTTTGATGGAAGAGGCAATGTGGCAGTTGATAAATCAAATAAAAGTTCTGTTAAAAAAGTATTTGCAACAGGTGATGCGGCAATGGGAGCCAGCCTTGTTGTGAGAGCTATTGCTTCCGGACGTAAAGTGGCTGAGGAAATTCATAAAACACTGTAAAAAAATTAATTATTCCAGGTTTCATGTTTCGTGTTTATTAGCAGAAAACGAAACTCGGAACACGGAACATGAAACTCTTAAAAAATAATAACTATGTGTGGTATAGTATGTGCATTTGATATAAAACAATCTTCGCAGATTTTACGTCCTCAGGTGTTGAAAATGTCGAAGAAAATCCGGCATCGCGGTCCGGACTGGTCTGGCATTTTTTCGAATGAAAAAGCCATTCTGGCCCATGAGCGATTGTCAATTGTCGATCCTGAATCGGGTAAACAGCCTTTATTCAGCAAAGATGGTAATTTGGTGTTAGCTGTTAATGGAGAAATATATAACCATCAGGAAAT
>CAYNHC010000059.1:9558-15459 GCA_964396705.1 uncultured Paludibacter sp. | reverse complement strand
ACTTCAACTATATTTGCAAAAAATAATTCTTTTTCAAAATATGAGAGTTCGGTTTGGATTTTTAGTTTTTTTAGTTTCAATTTTTTTTCTTTCGTGTAGTGTTGCCAAACATGTTCCCGAAGGAGAATATTTACTCGAAAAAGTAAGAATACGTACCGATGTGACCGATATTACCAAAGATGAACTCTCAGAATATATAAGACAATCTCCTAATTCGAAGGTTTTCGGCATGTTCAGAATGCAACTTGGAATTTATAACCTCGCCGGCAAAGATACTACCAAATGGGTGAACAGAACATTAATGAAAATAGGGGATGAACCAGTAATTTACAATCCTGTTCAAACTACATTCTCGATAAAACAACTTCAACTTTTATATAAAAATAAAGGTTATATACATGCCAAAGTAGATACAAATATTGTTTACAAAGGAAAAAAAGCAACAGTTGATTATATTATAAAATCAAACAAACCTTATTTGCTGGGTGAATATAACGTTAATCTAACCAACCAAATACTTTATCAGATTGCTACAGACACTGCGAGATCGCTCATAAGACCCAATATGCTATTTGATACTGATATATTCAATGCGGAACGCGAAAGGATTGCTTCCCGGTTCAGGCAGTTGGGTTATTATAATTTCAACAAAGATTTTTTGGTTTATCAAGCCGATAGCTCTCAAAATAAATATAAAGTAAATGTAAATCTCGATTTGAGGGATATTCTAAAGGATAAAAGCAATTCGGCAAATAAGAAGATATTCAATAAATATTTAGTTCGAAATGTGGTTTATTATAACCTTAGCGATTATAACACTGCTACCGATACACAAAACAATGAAACTCCCGATACCATCATTAATAATAACTTTAAGCTCATCGAGCAACATCATCAGTCGATTAAAATAGATGCTTTAATTCAAAATACTTTTATTGATCCAGGTTTGCTTTATAATGATGCATCTGTCGAAAAAACTTACTCTGCATTAAATTCACTCGGGCCAATTAAATATGTAAATATTACGTTTAAAGAAATAGATGACGAAAGTCTCGAATGTAATATAGTTGTTGTCCCTTCAAAAACTGTATCATTGTCAACAGAACTCGAAGCTACCTATACCGATCGATTCTGGGGTGGAGCGTTTAATCTGGGGATTATCGACCGTAATGTTTTTGGCGGGGCTGAAACTTTATCGTTGGAGGGTAGAGGGGCGTTGGAATGGCAAAGTAATGTATTGGCAGAGGAATGGGGCGCTCAGGTTGGATTGAAGTTCCCAAGTTTTTTAATGCCTTTTGTTAATTCTGAAACCCGACGAAATTTACATGCAAATACCGAGTATAGTACATCTTACGTTTATCAATTCAGACCGGGTGAGTTTACAACAACAAATCTTGGAGGTGGTATTAAATATCAATGGTTCCGCAACCGATACAGACATAATTTTGATTTAGCAGATTTAAGTTATGTCAATATTAGTCTTGATGACCAGTTCAAGGAGAACTACCTGAATACAGGTTTGTACAATAAATATAATTACGAGGATCACTTCATTTTGCGTATGGGTTACTCAGGCTCATACAGCAATTATAATGCAAACAGACCTATGCGCGATTTTACCACCTCAAGATATTCAATTGAGTCGGCGGGCAATCTTCTCTATGGAATTAATAAATTGTTCGGAAGTAATAAAAGCGATGATGGTTCATATAGATTGTTTGATGTGCGTTATGCTCAGTATATACGTGGCGAATACAATACCACCTATAATCAAACGATTGATAAAAGTAATCGATTTGTTTATCATTTAGGTATTGGTATTGGAGTTCCTTATGGTAACGCCGATGTAATCCCGTATGAAAGAAGATTTTATGGTGGTGGCGCTAATAGTGTACGTGGATGGAGTGAAAGTACACTTGGGCCGGGTGTTTATGATACACCGGATTCGTTGAATATTCGTACTCGCGACTATAATCAGGTAGGTGATATTAAGCTGGATTTGAATATGGAGTATCGAACTAAAATGTTCTGGGTGCTCGAAGGCGCTTTGTTCCTCGATGCCGGAAATATTTGGACAACTAAAGAATATCAACAACAAAAAGGAGGGGCATTTAAGCTCGATACATTTATGAATCAGATTGCCATATCTTATGGAGCCGGCTTGCGAATGGATTTCTCGTTTTTTATTTTTCGTCTCGATTTAGGCGCAAAATTGTTTGATCCGGTAAGAATAAGGCGCGAACAATGGAGAGTTAAACCCGTATGGTCAGACCTTGCGTTTCATCTTGCCATCGGATATCCGTTTTGATTGAATTTTATTATTGCAAAATTTCTTAAGGAAATACTTCCACATCTTCAATAGTGATATTTTTATTATAGAAATAAACTATTGCTTCATTTAATTTTATCGTCCCGGAAATAATTATTTATTGTTTTTGTAAGTTATTTGTTTTATTGTTCTGCATATCAGTATTATATGGTATAATTGTGCAAAAATGTCTTTATTGATTTCCAAGTTGAAATATCTTTTATATCAAATAAATTAAGTAACACTTAATTTATTTGATAATTATTATTATCTTTGTACCCATTAAATAGAACATCGGATATGAACCGAATAGGTGAACGAATAAAACGAAAAAGAGAGATATTAGGATTACAGTTAAATGATTTGGCTAAAAGAGTAGGTATAAGCTCAAGTGCCCTTTCGCAAATTGAAAAGGCAAAATCGCATCCAACTATCTTAACTCTGAAGCTAATTGCAGAACATCTTCAAACCACTGTAGGTGATTTAATTGGAGAGAATGAGTCATTGATAAACAATCCTGTTTTTAGAAGGGAAGATTTGACCCTTATGGAAAAGAATGAGTCAGGAACGGAATTGTATATGCTATCACAGCAAGATGCATCAAAACTAATGGATGCTTTCCTGTTGAAATTTAATGATGATTCGGACAGTAGAAATCTATTCAGACAGTATAACGGGCAAATGTTCGGTTACTTGCTAAACGGTGAAATTCAGTTCGAGATTGATAATAAAGTTTATGTAGTGCGAAAAGGTGATAGCATTTATTTTAATTTAAAACGCAATTACCGTTTCCAGAACATCAACAAAGAATGTAGCGAGTTGCTTTGTGTTTCTCTTTCAAATCCAAATTCTTAAATTTTTTTGTTTAAAAAATTAAGTAATGCTTAATATATTAAGATGCCATTCATTCGATTAATAATAATTACCCATAAATTTCCATAAGTAAAATCATTAGAAAATAAATATCAATATGAATCCTTTCATTACAAAATTAAAAACAGCAGGTGTTATATTACCTGCCGAATTACAGGAAGTATTAAGTTCCTGCAAGAGTTACAGAGTTTTCGATACCGTTGAAGAGTTGAAAATTGCAGCTCTGAATGGACCCGATAACAATCTATATGAGGTAAAATACGACATTCCCGGTAAGGGAGAATTCACTGAAGCTATTGTTCATCGGGTTAACAATGGTGTTTCGGCTAATTACACTGATCCCTATATGCGCCGCCGCGACCCGGATACAATGACGATTGCCGATGACCTTCCGACAGATAAAGAAACATTTTTTCATCGTTTCGGATATGATTTTTCAAGTTTGAAAAACGAAACATTTGAATGGCTTAAAAATCAGGATCTTGCTGTGTTCCTTTATTTTGCAGGTCGTGAAAATATTGGTGTGGGTGGTATTGCCATTGCTCCTGCCAATGCCGGCTTTTTCGCGATGGGACTTGCCATGTTGCAACAGATTGTTTCATCCGACAATATTCCAACAGGTTTTACGCTGGATTCCATTATATATGTTGCGCCTACTTTCAGACATACACATTTTAATGGTAAACAAATAGTTGTGCACAACCGTACAGGCGAAAGACATGAGATTTTTTCCTACAATCTTTATCCTGGTCCGAGTGCTAAAAAGGGACTTTATGGTGCTTTGCTTACCAAAGGTGAAAAAGAAGGCTGGATTACCGCACATTGTTCTACAGTTCAGGCAGTAAGTCCTTACGATAATATTACCACTTTTATGCACGAAGGTGCAAGTGGTGGGGGGAAAAGTGAAATGTTGCAACATATAATTCGTGAACCTAACGGGCAAATCAAAATCGGACAAAATTCGGTTACCGGAGAAAGTCGTTTAATAAATTTGCCCTTGCTCTCCTCATTCAATCCTGTGACCGACGATATGGCTTTGTGTCATCCTTCGTATCAGACAGGTAATGGAAAGTTAAGAGTTATGGATGCCGAAAATGCGTGGTTTATACGTGTTGATAGTGTAAATGATTATGGCGATGACCCATTTCTTGAAAAAATTACATTAAGACCACCTCAGCCTTTGTTGTTTCTCAATCTGAAATCAAATCCCGATTCAACAGTTTTGATTTGGGAGCACACCGAAGATGCACCCGGCAAACCATGTCCAAACCCAAGAGTAATTTTGCCGCGCGAAATTGTTCCAAATGTCATTGGTCATCCAGTATCGGTTGATGTTCGTAGTTTTGGTGTTCGTACACCTCCAAGTTCAGCGCAGAATCCGAATTATGGAATTCTCGGAATGTTCCATTTAATACCTCCGGCGCTTGCCTGGCTTTGGCGACTTGTTTCGCCCCGTGGACATGCAAACCCAAGTATTGTAGGTGGAACGGGTATGGGATCGGAAGGTGTGGGTTCATACTGGCCGTTTGCAACCGGTAAAATGGTACATCATGCCAATATGCTTCTCGAACAAATTATCAATACACCATCAACCCGATATACACTTGTTCCGAATCAGTACATTGGTGTTTGGAAAGTTGGGTTTAAACCTCAGTTGCTTATGCGTGAATATCTTACTCGCAGAGGCAATGCACAACTTCGTCCGGATCAGTATCAGGAAGCAAGATGTCCGTTGTTAGGATACGAATTAAATTATTTAACCATCGAAGGTGCTAAAATTCCATCACGTTTCCTTAAAGTTTACAAACAAGATGAAGTTGGTATGGAAGGTTATGATGCCGGAGCTGAAAAACTATACGATTTTTTCAAAGAGGAACTTGCTCAATATCTGACACCGGAACTCAATCCAAAAGGGAAAGAAATCATAGAAGCCTGCTTGCGCGGAGCCACTGTTGAAGATTATCAGGCTTTGTTGCCAATATGATAAACTAAAAAACACACCTAATAAAACGGAACTTTCCATGAAGGAAATAAGTTCCGTTTTTTGTAACTATATTTTACCTATGAAGAATGAATTTGAAATATGTCAGTTTTTTTTGCTTTTCTTCTTTGTTATTCCCATTAAATTAAAAGTTATTCTGTGATATGGAGTTGTACCATGTAATTTTATGGCTTCGCGGTGTTTTTTTGTGGGATATGCCTTGTTTATTTTCCAACCATATTCAGGAAATTCTTTATCTAAATAGACCATCATTTCGTCTCGATGTGTTTTGGCAAGAACCGATGCCGCCGCAATCGAAAGATATTTGCTATCTCCCTTTACAATGGTTTGGTGTGGGATATTGCCATACGGTTTAAATCTATTTCCGTCAACAATAATATATTCCGGTTCTACACGAAGCATGTCAATTGCTCTGTGCATAGCCAGAATTGATGCATTTAAAATATTAATGTTATCAATTTCGTTATTATTTACACTGGCCACCGCCCATGCAATTGCTTCACGTTCAATAATCGGACGAAGTGTATCTCTCTGTTTTTCTGTAAGCTGTTTAGAATCATTTAATAATGGGCAAACAAAATCGACAGGTAAAATAACTGCCGCAGCTACTACCGGACCGGCCAAACATCCTCGCCCAGCTTCGTCGCAGCCACACTCATAAGGAAACGTTGAATAATTATTTAATAAACTCATCAGAGATTTAATTGATTGTACAATT
>CAYNHC010000059.1:0-9458 GCA_964396705.1 uncultured Paludibacter sp. | reverse complement strand
ATAATTAAAAATCAAATAATTATGCAGTTTTTAGTAATTATCAACGAAATCTGTTAAAATAACACTTAAACTGATTGATGGTTTATTTCAATTCGATTTTTATAAGTACTTTTGCGCATTAATTATAAAAATGTGCAAAAATGAATAGTTTAAAAATTGGAAATCTCTCAGCTCGGATACCTATTATACAAGGTGGAATGGGCGTGGGGATTTCTTTATCGGGATTAGCGTCGGCAGTAGCGAATGAGGGAGGTGTAGGCGTAATTTCGTGTGCGGGGTTAGGTCTTATTTATCGAAATACAGCCAAAGACTATATGGAGGCTTGTATATACGGGTTAAAGGAGGAAATCAGAAAAGCAAAAGAAAAAACATCGGGAATTATTGGTGTGAATATAATGATGGCTTTAACCAATTTCAGTGATATGGTTAAAACTTCAATTGCTGAAAAAGCAGATATTATTTTTGCAGGTGCGGGTCTTCCGTTGGATTTACCTAAATATCAAACACCCGACAGTGTGACCAAACTAGCACCTATTGTTTCGTCGGCACGTGCTGCCCGAATTATTTGTGAAAAGTGGAAAACACTCTACGATTACTTGCCTGATTTAGTTATAGTTGAAGGACCGAAAGCTGGAGGACATCTTGGATTTAAAGCCAATCAAATAGAAGATCCGGATTATTCAATTGAAAATCTGATTCCTGATGTGATAAGAGAAGTTGCAGTTTTCGAAGAAAAATACAATCAGGAAATTCCGGTGGTGGCTGCTGGAGGTATTTATACCGGTGAAGATATGTATAGAATTATGCAAATGGGAGCGAAAGGAGTGCAGATTGCAAGTCGCTTTGTTACAACTTACGAGTGTGATGCAGATATAAAATTTAAAAAATCATATATCAAAGCAAAAGACGAAGATGTGGAGATTATTCAAAGTCCGGTAGGTATGCCTGGAAGAGCGCTAAAGGGTGAATTTCTTGAAAAGGTAAAACTGGGGCTTACAGCTCCTAAATCATGTCCTTACAACTGTTTACATACCTGCGATTACAAAAAAGTTCCTTATTGTATTATCATTGCATTGTATAATGCTTACAAAGGGAAAATGGATAAAGGATACGCATTTGCCGGTAAAAATGCCTATTTATCAGAAAAAATAGTATCGGTAAAAGAGGTGGTTGACAGTATTGTGAGTGATTATAAACGCTGTGAAAGTCCGGTTTAGATTTAATTTTTGCGGTTATAATTTAATATCGAAATTTATAATGAGAGCAAAGCAACCTTTTAAGGAAGTTTTCCTCTCATTTGTTTTGATGAAAAATCAAAGGGTGTAATATTTACTATATTATTCTGAGAATACTTTGCGAAGCGTAGTATTCTTTTTCGACTTATACGATATTGGTTTACTAAGAATTATATAAAATGTCACAACCTTTTGTTCATTTGTGATTTGATATATCAGGCGGAACAGGTTTCATTTGGCAGATATTTACAAAGAAATATTGTAAAACCTACATTTTTCTTTAGTATAAGTATGATCAACAGTAAATATTGTGAGAATTTTTTATTGAACTCTTTTTATCAATAATATTTTTTGTCAAATATCTTTTATAAGGCGTTTTTGACACAATTTTTGACTTGATCCACAATTTTTTTCAAGTTTTACGTCAGGGCGAATAATAAAAATCAATGCTAAAATTAAAGCATTCAGATCACAATTCAGAGGAGCGAGAGATATTCCTTTCTTCCTTTTTAGACTATCAAAAATATATGCATAATTTTAATCCCCCAACTTTTTGACTTGATCCCAAATAAGAACCTATTTGTCAGTTTCTATTAATTAATAACCCGGTGGGAAACAGGGTTGCTTCAGTCCACCGGGTATTCATAGTCGGAGTTAATGTCTCCAATAGTCAAGGTAAATAATCTTTAATAGTTTAGGTTACAATCTACAAATAGTCAAGGTTAAGTTTGATAATAGTCAAGGTTTAGTTTGTAAGAAGTTAAGGTTAAAAAATCCTCAATATTTAGGGTTAAAATTGTTATATGTTTATTTTATATTATATACTAAATGCACCATTTAGAGTCGTACTTCCGTATTCAATTGTTATAGTATAATCATCACCATCCCAATCTTCAATCGAAATATATAATTCATTGTCAGAATATGTATCCAACGATTCTTGAACAACAATTAATCCAGCACTATCTTTAACTGTGATAACTGCAATGCCTACAGGACTTGTAAAGTTAACAAATATGTCAGTAGAAGATAAATCTACAGTTACCGGAATTTGCCGTGGTGCAAGGGCACGTGGACGTGTAGGAAGTGTTGGGAGATCCGGTCCATTTAAAGGAATATCACTTGCATAAGTTGTGGTTAATATTGAGAACATTAAAACCACAAGAATAATAATTTGTTTTAACATGATCGTGATTGTTAGTATGTGAATAATTTTTTTTAATTTTGCTATGTTCAAAGATAATTCAAAACTTCTGAATTGAGAAAAAAAACTACGGTACAGTACCTATTTTGAGTTTAGTTTAAGTATCTTATTATTAGTTGTTTATGTTTTGATAAAATTGTTTTTACGGTACAGGCAAATTTTTTGAAGCGAAATCGGTCATTTTTAACAAACTGAAAAGGAAAAAATAGTAAAAAGGAGAAATATGAAATGAAAAATTCGTACATAATTTTACTATGTTTTGCTGCGTTGCTAATGTCAGCTTGTGGAAAACAATATACCCGCAACGACACAATTTTAGAAGCTGAAAGTTTAATGGATGAACATCCTGACAGCGCTTATAAACTTCTATCCATTATTTCTCATCCTGAACAATTATCAGAGAAAGATTATGCAGCGTGGTGCTTGCACTTTTCTTATGCACAATATAAATTATACAAAGATATAAAATCGGACAGTTTAATACAAATAGCTGTTGATTATTATGCCGATAGTAAATTGAAAAAATACGGTGGAATTTCTTATTATCTATTGGGTTGTATTTCTGAATTGTTACACGAAAAGGAAAAAGCTATGATGGCATATAAAAATGCTCTTGTAGAACTTGAAGGTGTTGATGAATATAACATATCAGGGTTAACAACCTTCAATATGGGATATATTTACAGGCAGGACAAGAATTTTTATCTGGCTAATTCCTGTTACAAACAATCATTACATTATTTTAATTTATCAGGCAATAAAAATTTTCAGTTTTATTCCTGTGTTGAATTGACCGATATGTATAAACGTTTAGATTATCCGTTTGACAGTGTGATGTTTTATTCAAATAAAGCGTTGAAATTATCGAGAGAAATGGGTGATTCTCTATTGTCATATCGAATTTTATCCCGACAGGGAGAATTGCAACGTTACGTTGACAAAAGAAAAGCTATTAATAATCTACTTGTTGGATTCAATAATTTCCCTGACCTTCAAATTAAAAATGCGACATTCTTAGCATATATTTATTCGCAGTTAAATATGCACGATTCTGCTACATATTATTTGAATATTGCCAATAGAGAAAAAATTGACAGTGAATTAGAAATATTAAAAGATTTGGCAAACGGAATTGTTTCAGAAAATAATAATAATTTCAGACAAGCATTTTATTCTTTTAAAGAAGCGTATTTCAAACAAGATACAATTTTTCAGGAAAAGCTGAAGAGTCAGCTTTATACAATTGACAAACAATTTGACTTATCTGAGAAAGAAAATGAAAATGCCAAATTAAAAATTGCAAACCGAAATAAGGTTATTTGGATTGCTTTGCTAATGATATTGGTCTTGTTGGCTGTGGTAGTTCTATTGTTGATAAATGCTTACTACCGGAAAAAACAAACTGAAAATAAAATAAAACACCAAAAAATGGAGTTTGATTTAAAAGAAAAAGAGTTAGAAAATAAGACGAAGTATGATTTATTATTATCTAAACTTAGTCACAAATTAGATGTAACGATCCATTTCAAGAAAATAAAATTGGATGCAACTAATCCACAAAAGAAAGAAGAGTTTATAGAGGAATTAACAAATCAGATTATATTAGTTGAAAGTGAATGGCAATATTATATTAATGAAACAAACAGTTTGTTTAACAATAAAATTGCATTATTGCAAAAGAAACATACTCAATTGACATCCTCTGATATGATAGTCATAGCATTAATTTGCATGGGTATAAATATTATGGATTCTTGTATATTGCTCAATTCGAGCAAAGAAACAATGTACACACGCCGTAAAAGGATTAAAAAAAGATTAGGAATTGATGCAGAAGTGGATTTAGAGGAGTGGATTAAGAGGAGTATTTTGTATGATACTGTAAGTGCTTGAATTTAAAAAATGAGAGCAAAGTAACCTTTTAGGGAGATTTTGCTCTCATATTTTTCTATGTTTCTTAGCAATTGTTCTCAATGGTTTTCTATTTTTCCTTTTAAGAATTTGCCTGTGTATGATGCTTCGCAATTGATTATACCTTCGGGAGTTCCTTCGAAAACTACAGTACCTCCCTTATCTCCTCCTTCGGGACCAATGTCTATAATATGGTCTGCGCATTTAATAATTTCGGTATTGTGTTCAATAATGATTACCGTATGTCCTTTAGCAAGTAAGGCATCAAGCGCTTTCAACAAGGTTTTAATATCGTGAAAATGCAATCCCGTGGTGGGTTCATCGAACACAAAAATGGTTGGTTCGGGCTTTTCATTTGCCAGGAATGATGCTAACTTTACACGCTGACTTTCTCCACCCGAAAGAGTGCTTGAGGACTGGCCAAGTTTAACATAGCCAATCCCTACATCCTGAAGAGGTTTCATCCGCTTAACAATTTTCTTTTCAGTATTTCCTGTTTGTGCTCCAAAGAATTCAATGGCTTGATTTACGGTCATATCCAATACGTCGAAGATATTTACTCCCTTGTATTGAACATCTAAAACATCTTGTTTGAAACGTTTTCCATGACAATGTTCACATTCTAAAACCAAATCGGCCATAAACTGCATTTCAACAGTTACAGTGCCTTCTCCCTGACATTCTTCGCAGCGGCCACCTTCGGTGTTGAACGAGAAATGCGATGCCGAAAACCCCATAAGTTTAGAAAGTTGTTGATCGGCAAATAGCTTGCGTATTTCATCATAAGCTTTTATATATGTAACGGGATTCGAACGCGACGACCTTCCAATCGGATTCTGATCTACAAATTCTATGTCTTTAACCAGATGCATTGAACCGCGCAAAACTCCGAATTTTCCTGTGCGGTCGGCCACGCCTCCATAATGCTTTTTGAGTGCGGTATAAAATACATTTCTTACAAGAGATGATTTCCCCGAACCGCTGACACCAGTTATAACTGTCATTACATTCAGTGGAAATTTCACATCTATTCCTTTCAGGTTATTTTCACGAGCACCGAGCACTTCAATATAGTTATTCCATTTTCGCCTGTATTGAGGAACATCGATAAATTCCTTGTTTAACAGATATTTAAGCGTATAAGAATTTTCTATTTCTTGCTCGGTTCTATTGGCAATGGAATTTATTTCACCACTAAAAACAACTTCACCTCCTTTGCGACCGGCTTGCGGACCAATATCAATAATATAATCGGCAGAACGCATAATTTCTTCATCGTGCTCTACAACTATCACTGTATTTCCTAAATCGCGAAGTTGTTTCAATACTTTAATAAGTAAATATGTGTCACGCGAATGTAAACCAATACTTGGCTCGTCAAGAATGTATAATGATCCTACAAGGCTGCTGCCAAGCGAAGTGGCAAGATTAATGCGCTGACTTTCACCTCCTGAGAGTGTATTTGAGAGTCGATTTAGTGTTAAATACCCTAATCCGACATCTAAAAAAAACTGAATGCGATTATTTATTTCGAGTAAAAGTCTTTTAGCAACTGCGCTATCATGTTCATCCAATTCAATATTGACGAAAAATTCCTTTAGTGCACTGACCGGCATAAGTACCAGTTCTGAAATAGATTTACCCGAAATACGTACATATCCTGCTTCCTTTTTAAGTCGACTGCCTTTACAATCGGGGCAAGTGGTTTTTCCACGATAACGTGCCAGCATTACCCTATACTGAATTTTGTACTGGTTTTCTTCAATCATTTTGAAAAATGCATTCAGTCCTTCAAAATATTGATTGCCGCTCCAGAGTAAATCCCGCTGTTCATCCGTTAGTTCATAAAATGGTTTGTGTATCGGAAAATTAAACTTATCAGCGGAGTAAATCAATTGCTTTTTCCACTCGCTCATTACTTCTCCTCTCCAGCACATCACAGCATCTTCGTAAACCGACAGTGTTTTATTAGGTATAACTAAATCCTCATCAATACCTATTACCTTTCCAAATCCTTCGCAGGTAGGACAAGCGCCAAGCGGACTATTAAAACTGAATGTGTGAACAGTTGGTGTTTCGAATTGAATTCCATCGGCTTCGAAACTTTTTGAGAAATATAATCTTAATCCACTTTCTGTCTCTTTTGAAAAAAGCGAATTATCTGTATTAAATATTTTAAGTATGCAAACACCTTTGCCCTGCAAAAAAGCTGTTTCAACAGAATCAGTCAAACGGCTTATTCCTGTTTGAGTTGGGTCAACAGTAAGACGGTCGATAACGAGATAAATAGCGGATTGACTTATCAGGGTATGGTTTTCAAGCACTTCCTGAATTTTGTAAATTTCCTCATTTATTTCCACTCGACTATAACCCTGCATTACTAAACTCTGAAGTTCTTCTGCTAGCGATTTGTCACTTGAGGGAACTACGCTGGTTAATACCATTAGTTTTGTATCAGTTGGAAATTGCATTGCTGCATTGATTACATCCTCAGCTTCGTGCTTTTTTACAATTTCGCCCGAAACGGGTGAATATGTTTTACCTATTCGGGCAAACAACAACTTTAAATATTCGTAAATTTCTGTTGAGGTGCCTACTGTAGAGCGGGGATTGCGTGTGTTTACTTTTTGCTCAATGGCAATCGCAGGCGGAATACCTTTGATAAAATCTACTTCAGGCTTACTCATTCTACCCAAAAACTGACGAGCATACGAAGATAAACTTTCGACATACCTGCGTTGTCCTTCGGCATATAGTGTATCGAATGCGAGCGAAGATTTTCCTGAACCCGAGAGTCCTGTGATTACAACTAATTTATTGCGTGGAATTTCAACATCTATGTTTTTGAGATTATGAACCCGCGCGCCTTTTATAATAATATTTCCTTGTCTGGACATGAAATTACTGACTAAATTTGAACCTGCAAAGATACTACTTTGAAATACAATAAATATATTTATTACAATTAATATTTGATATAACAAGAAACTAAATATTGTTTCATAAAAATATTTTTTGAAAATAAATTACTTTTTTTTACTTAGTTTTATGCATAAAAATACTTGTTCCTATTGAATTGGTAATAATTATTTGTTTTTTTTTGCAACAGTATAAATATGTGATTATATGCATGTAAACTAAATATATATTCAATAAATGAAGAAATATTGCATATTTTAATAGAATAATGTTGTGTAATTGTCGAAATTGAACTACTTTTGCGGGCATTATTAATAAATATGCATTTATGAAAAACAAACGAAACCGCTTACAGGTAATTTCCGAAATTCTTCGTTCTACCGTAGTTGGCAGTCAGGAGGAATTACTCAGATTGTTAACTGAGCGACAGTGCGAAGTAACACAAGCAACTTTATCGCGTGACCTAAAATTGCTCAAAGTAGCTAAAACACCTTTGTCGAATGGTACTTATAAATACATTTTGCCGTCTTACAATAAACCTATACCCACACAGGTTGTAACAAACACAGTAATTTCGCACGGAGCAGTGCTTAGCGTGGAATTTTCAGGACAACTGGCTGTAATAAAAACAAAGCCGGGTTATGCAAGTGCAATTGCCTGGGATATTGATAATAAGGCCACTGAAGAGGTGCTGGGAACAATAGCCGGAGACGATACAATTTTGGTTGTACCCCGCGAAGGCATTACCCGCGAAAATATTCTTCAGATGATGCATGCAACTTTTGTTGATAAAAACGATTGATTTTAAACAGAATGTTCCCTGTAAATGGGAATGAACAGAACACATTTTAATTGAAAATGGACACACACTATGCCGTAGATAATATAACGGTGCAAATTGCTGACGAAAGCTTTCTGAGTTATGTTGATACAATTCTCACGACTATAGCTGATGCCGCTAAAGTTCGCGGTACGGGAATCGCAAGACGATCGCCCGAATATATTGAACAAAAAATTAAAGAAGGAAAAGCAATTATTGCCCTGAATGGGGATGAATTTGCAGGATTTTGTTATGTGGAAACATGGGGAAATAAGAAATTCGTTGCCAATTCGGGTTTGATAGTTGTTGATAAATTCCGAGGAAACGGGCTTGCAAAACGAATTAAGCGCAAAGCTTTTGAGTTATCGCGTCAACGTTATCCCAATGCAAAGATTTTCGGACTAACAACAGGTCTTGCGGTAATGAAAATAAACTCAGAGCTGGGCTATAAACCTGTGACTTTCTCTGAATTAACCGATGATGAAGCATTTTGGAAAGGTTGTCAGAGTTGTGTGAATTATGATATTTTACAGCGTACCGGTCGTAAACATTGTTTATGTACTGGCATGTTATACGATCCGGTAACGGAAAAGAAATAAGTTATTAGCAATTATGTTGATTAGATAAATAGTTTTTGATATGAAAGAAAAAGTTGTTTTAGCATTTAGTGGAGGTCTGGATACTTCGTTTTGCGCCATTTATTTGGCGAAAGAAAAGGGATACGAAGTGCATACTGCTGTTGCCAATACGGGCGGTTTTAGTGAGGAAGAATTAAAAATAATTGAAGATAAAGCCTATAAATTGGGAGCCGCAAGTCATGTTGCACTTGATGTTACTCAGGAGTATTACGAGAAGAGTATAAAATACATGGTTTTTGGAAATGTGCTTCGGAATGGTACATACCCCATTTCGGTAAGTTCGGAGCGAATTTTTCAGGCTATTGCCATTATTAATTATGCCAAAGAAATTGATGCACAATATGTAGCGCATGGCAGTACCGGTGCAGGTAACGATCAGGTTCGTTTCGACCTAACCTTCGATGTGTTAGCTCCGAATATCAAAATTCTGACACCAACACGCGACATGGTATTGACCCGCGAGTATGAAATCAATTACCTGAAAGAACATGGAGTTGAAGCTGATTTCAAAAAAATGGAATATTCTATTAATAAAGGTCTGTGGGGAACTTCGATAGGTGGAAAGGAAACGCTGAAGTCGGAGCAAACACTACCAGAATCAGCTTATCCGAGTCAGATTGAAAGTAAAGGGGAGGAAACAGTGACCCTTGAGTTTGAAAATGGCGAAATTTGTGCTGTAAACGGACTAAAAAACGATA
Organism: uncultured Paludibacter sp.; assembly: GCA_964396705.1. GTDB lineage: Bacteria > Bacteroidota > Bacteroidia > Bacteroidales > Paludibacteraceae > Paludibacter. Next base: position 33 of record CAYNHC010000059.1, on the reverse strand, counting down.
ACAAAGTACTCTTGATAAATCAATTAGAAGCTA
>CAYNHC010000058.1:8681-15496 GCA_964396705.1 uncultured Paludibacter sp. | reverse complement strand
AATCTTGTTAATAACTCTTCTTTTTTTGCAGGTTTTTTCCGGTAAAATAGTATTACCTTTGTGTTTTAAAAATTTCTGTACAAGATGCGATTAGAATCACTTTCAATATTAAACTATAAAAATATTACTGAAGCCAACCTTCTGTTTTCGCCCAAAATCAATTGTTTTATTGGTGATAATGGAATGGGTAAAACCAATGTGTTGGATGCAATATATTATTTGTCGTTTTGCAAAAGTCATTCTAATCCTATTGATTCACAGAATATTATGCATGAAACAGAATTCTTCATGCTTCAGGGGAAATACAATATTCATGATTCGGAAGAGGAAATTTATTGTGGAATGAAGCGGAAGCAGAAGAAACAATTCAAACGTAATAAAAAAGAATACGAAAGACTTGCGGACCATATTGGACTTTTACCACTTGTGTTGGTTTCGCCCGAAGATTCTGTATTGATCTCTGAAGGCAGCGACGAACGCCGCAAATTTATCGATGGCGTAATATCTCAGTACGATCATATTTATCTCGAACATTTGCTGAATTATAACAATGCATTGCAACAAAGAAATGCTTTGTTAAAGCAAGAACAGATGATTGATGATGCATTATTCGAAATTTGGGAAGAAAAAATGGTGTATCACGGCACTGCTATTTATGAAAAACGAAAATCATTTGTCACTGAATTTGTTCCCATTTTTCAGTATTATTACAGTAATATTTCGGGTGGCAATGAACAAATTACATTGACCTATCAATCGCAACACGATGTGAAAGACATTGGGCAAAGTTTATCTGCTACCCGCGAACGCGATAAAATGCTTGGCTATTCTACACAAGGAATTCATAAGGATGAACTTGAAATGTTGCTCGATAATCATCTTATAAAACGAATTGGTTCTCAGGGACAAAATAAAACCTGCCTAATTTCCTTGAAACTTGCTCAGTTTAATTTTCTCAAAAAAATTCATAATCTATCGCCATTATTATTGCTCGATGATATTTTTGATAAACTTGATTCAAAACGAGTGAAACAAATTGTACAAATTGTATCGGGTGAAACCTTCGGACAAATATTTATTACGGACACAAACCGTGAACATTTAGATCAACTTCTTTTCCAATTAAATAGTGAAGCATATATTTTTACTGTCGTTGATGGTAATATAATGCAGTAAATTATATGTCTATATAGTAATGTATTGTCATTACTAATCATTTAGCTCAATCCCCAATTTTTCAAATATTTAATCCATAAGTTAAATAAAAATTTATTTTAGGAAATTATTTTGTTGATTATATTTTTTATATATTTGATTATCAAACGTATAAAAAAATAATTCGGAAACATTTTATTTTTAATCACTAAAAATATATCTCTATATGTTGTATTATAGAGATTAATTGTTTAAAATTGTAGTTCGAAATAATTGATCCTTCTCTAAAACCAAGTATCTTATTTTAACACATTTAGAAATTATAAAATTGTGAAAACAAAAACTTACTCTCAGGACGAGATAAGCCAGGCCTCTTTAGAATTCTTCAAAGGCGATGAGCTTGCTACTAAAGTTTGGACAACCAAGTATGCATTAAAAGACTCTTACGGAAACGTATATGAGTTAACTCCGGATGACATGCATCGCAGATTGGCACGTGAAATTGAGCGGATAGAAAAAAAATATCCGAATCCGATGAATCAGGATGAACTTTTTGAACTATTCCGTAATTTTAGGTACATTGTTCCGCAAGGAAGTCCGATGACCGGAATTGGAAACGAACATCAGGTTGCATCGCTATCTAATTGCTTTGTAATTGGATTCGATGGTGATTCGGATTCTTATGGTGCGATAATTAAAATTGATGAAGAGCAGGTTCAGTTAATGAAACGCCGTGGTGGTGTTGGACACGATTTATCGCATATCCGTCCTAAAGGTTCGCCGGTTAATAATTCGGCTTTGACCTCAACAGGAATCGTGCCTTTTATGGAGCGCTATTCCAATTCTACCCGCGAAGTAGCTCAGGATGGTCGCCGTGGTGCGCTCATGTTGAGTGTTTCTATTAAACATCCTGATTCAGAATTATTTATTGATGCTAAATTGGACTCTGGAAAAGTGACCGGAGCTAATGTTTCTGTTAAAATTCATGATGACTTTATGGAAGCAGCATTAGCTAATCAACCTTTTACACAACAATATCCGGTTTTATCAAAAGAACCCTGGTATAAAAAGGAAATTGATGCCAATGCATTGTGGAAAAAAATTGTTCATAATGCATGGCGCTCGGCTGAACCGGGAATTCTTTTTTGGGATACAATTATAAAAGAATCGGTTCCAGATTGTTATGCCGATCTTGGTTACAAAACAGTTTCCACCAATCCTTGTGGCGAAATTCCACTTTGCCCATACGATAGTTGCCGTTTGTTGGCCATCAATTTATATTCGTATGTGCAAAATCCATTCACTCCTGAAGCATATTTTGATTTTGAACTTTTCAAAACTCATGTAGGTTACGCACAACGAATCATGGATGACATCATTGATTTGGAAATGGAGAAGATTGATAAAATTATTTCAAAAATCGATTCAGACCCTGAAGATAATGACATCAAAAATACGGAATTTCAATTGTGGGAAAAGATAAAAGAAAAAACTACTCAGGGTCGTCGTACGGGAGTAGGAACTACTGGTGAAGGAGATATGTTGGCCGCACTTGGATTGCGTTACGGTACTGACGAAGCAACTGATTTCTCTGTAGAAGTACACAAAACTGTGGCTCTAGCTGCCTATCGTTCGTCAGTTTTAATGGCTAAAGAAAGAGGTGCTTTTAGTGTTTACGATGCCAAAAGAGAAGAGAATAATCCTTTTATTAATCGTTTATTCGAGGCTGATCCTGAGTTACGTGAATTGATGACAAAGTATGGTCGTAGAAATATTGCCTGTCTGACTATTGCCCCAACCGGTACTACAAGTATAATGACGCAAACTACTTCGGGCATCGAACCGGTTTTCATGCCTGTTTATACCCGTCGCCGAAAAGTGAATCCAAACGATAAAAATGTTCGCGTTGATTTTACAGACGATAGTGGTGATTCATTTGAGGAATACATTGTTTTCCATCATAAATTTGTAACTTGGATGGAAGCAAACGGCTACTCGACGACCAAAAAATATACAAAAGAAGAAGTGGATGATTTAGTAGCAAAATCTCCTTATTATAAAGCTACTGCCAATGATGTGGACTGGATGAAGAAAGTTCAAATGCAGGGACGGATTCAGAAATGGGTTGATCATTCCATAAGTGTAACTATAAATCTTCCGAATAATGTTGACGAAGAGCTTGTTGGACGACTTTACGAAGAAGCATGGCGATGTGGTTGCAAAGGTGTAACAGTTTATCGCGACGGTTCAAGATCGGGTGTACTAATTGCTGTTGAAGACAAAAAGGAAGAAGCTAAAGAAGACAAAAAGATTTGTTACCCCTATAACGAAGAACATCTTGTACGTCCGAAAGAATTAGAGTGCGATGTGGTTCGTTTTCAAAATGCTAAGGACAAATGGATTGCATTTGTTGGATTGAAAGATGGTCGTCCTTATGAGATTTTCACCGGACTAGCTGATGATGAAGAAGGAATTCTTTTACCTAAGACAATTACTGATGGTAAAATTATTAAAACTCTGGACGAAAATGGTAATAAACGGTACGATTTTCAATTTGCAAATAAACGGGGTTATAAAACTACTGTTGAAGGACTATCACATAAATTCGATAAGGAATATTGGAATTATGCCAAATTAATTTCTGGAGTATTGCGCTACGGAATGCCTATCGATCAGGTTATTAAATTGGTATCTGGCTTGCAACTTGACAGCGAATCCATTAATACGTGGAAAGTGGGAGTTGAGCGTGCTCTGAAAAAGTATATTCCTGATGGTACTCAGATTTCTGAGCAGGTTTGTCCTCAATGTGGTCAAAAAAGCTTAGTTTATCAGGAAGGTTGCTTAACCTGTAATAATTGTGCCTATTCACGTTGTGGATAATTGATTTAATAAAATAATTTGATAAAAAACGAGTTGAAAAGCCCGTTTTTTATTTATAATACCAAAATGTTTTAATCTTTATTCTTTCATCTTTGTTCTTTCATCTAAATAAAAGTATGGAAAATACATTCAGACAAAAAATAATTGTCACCGATAATCAAACAGCAGAAAATTTTGGTTCGGGTTTATTACCTGTTTTTGCAACACCGGCTTTGATAGCTTTAATGGAAAATACGGCAATGCAGCTTATTCCATTGCCCGAAGGAAGTTCTAGTGTCGGAACTGCAATATGTGTAAAACATCTAAAAGCCAGCTTGGTTGGCTCCGAAATTGAATGCATTGCTACTTTAATTGCGAACGAAGGAAGGAAATTCAGCTTTGAGCTAAAAGCATTTGATGCCAAGGGCGATTTGGTAGGTGAAGGAACTCACGAACGATATTTAATTGATATAAAGAAGTTTATGGGTAAGCTTAAATGAAAAAAACTGACTGCGAAGTCAGTTTTTTTGTATTAGCTGATTTTAAAGTGGTTCATAAATTTTAGATTGAAAATTAAGATGAAATGTTTTCAATTTAAATCTAATATTTTAGTCGTCCATATTATCATATTCAAAAATAATTTCTAATTTTGAATGTTAATCCCAAAATCTAATCTTTCAGATAAATTAATGTGCTTATCAACACTTATATTTATCAAAATCATAAATATTAGTATGAGAATTTATAGTCGATTAAAATATTTATTATTTTCAATTTCTTTTTGTTTTAATTTCTTTCTATTACACGGTATAGAATTTACGCCTATTGTAAAACAATATACAAAAAAGGATTATAATGCTTCTAACCAAAACTGGGCTGTAGGTCAAACCTCTGATGGTCAAATGTATTTTGGCAACAACAATGGTTTAATAGAGTTTGACGGAACAATTTGGACTACCTACAAACTACCTCAAAATAAAATGGTCCGTTCGCTTTTGATTGATAAAAACGACCGGATTTATACCGGTTCCTTTGAAGAATTCGGATATTTTGAAAAAGATTCTTTTGGACGTTTTAACTATGTTTCAATTTCTTCAAAGCTCAAAAATTATGAAATGAAGAACGATGAAATATGGAAAATACTTGATTTCAACGGCATAACAATTTTTCAGTCTTTTACTTCCTATTTCACTTACGATGGAAAAAACGTGAAGGGATACCGTTGTCCTTACACTTTCTTGTTTTTTAATACGTATAAAAACAAAATTTATACGCATACCAATGAGTTTGGATTCAGTCAACTTAACTTCCCAGGCACTCAAATTTCACCTGTAAATAATTTTTCAATAAAAAATCCGGTTATAAGTGTTTTAAATTACGACGATAGACGTGCTTTAATTGTCACAAAATCAGATGGTTTATATTTGTATGATGGCAATATAATTACGCGATTTTCGACTGATGCTGATAATGAATTGCGAAAGGCTGAAATTAACAGGGCCGTTATTTCGAATGATGGGTTGATTTTGTTGGGAACAATTATGAACGGAGTGACGGCAATCACTAAAACAGGTGAAAAACTCTGGACTCTGAATACCTCTAATGTGCTACAAAACAACACAGTACTTGGAATGTATTGCGATCAAGATAATAATTTGTGGTTGAGTCTCGACAAAGGTATCTCGCTGATACAGTTAAACTCTTCCATTCGTTATATCAATTCTTTCACACCTTCGGTGGGTGCTATTTATTCGCTGAGCTACGAAGCTCCGTATTTGTATATTGCTACTAATCAAGGGTTGTTTACAGCAATTTTTGATAAAAACAAAAAGATTGTTTCGGATGTAAGATTAGAATCGGCAATCAAAGGGCAGGTTTGGAATATTGCCGAAATTGATGGTCAGTATTTTTGTGGTAATAATGAAGAAACCTACCAAATTTCGAACCGGGCAGTCAAAATTATTTCGCCCGTAAAAGGAGGGATGTGTATAAAAAAAGGAATCATTCATGGGCAGGAAGTATTGGTTCAAGGTACTTATACACAGCTTTGTATCTATCTAAAAAAAGATGGAGTCTGGAAGTTCAGCCATACCCTCGATAATTTTATAAATCCCATCCGATACATCGAAATTGATTACACCGGGACAATTTGGGCAAGCCATTTACATCAGGGGCTTTACGAAATAAAGCTTACTCCTGACTTACGGAAAATAGAACAGCTTAAAACGCATGGATCTCTTGATAAAAAAAATAAAATCAATATTAATGTTTTTTCAGTCAATAACAGAGTCGTTTTTACTGATCATGTAAGTTTTTATACCTACGACGATATCAATAAAAAAATTATTCCGCACAGTGAATTGAATAAAAATCTGGGTAGTTTTTCGAATACTTATCGCGTTTGTCATTTCGCAGCCGATTTATTTTGGTTTATCAAGGATGGTGAAGCTGCTTTGTTTCAGGTGAAATCTGACGGCTCAAAATTGCTCGATATTGTTCAGTATTCTTTGTTTTTTAATCAATCGGTAGATGATTATCAAAATGTTATTCCCGTTTCCGATAAAGAATGTTTATTTACCTTGGAAAACGGGTTAGCACTTTATCACACTGGAAAACGCGGCTTAATCAAAGAGGATGTGCAGCTTCAGATGAAATCGGTTCAGGCTACTGATGCTGAATCTAAGGAATTGGTAAATTTATCGTTGTCTGATTCAATAATACCACAAACCCCATTCAAAAGGAATAGTTTGATATTCAATGTTTTCTATCCGAATTATGCGCAACTGAATAACCTTGAATTT
>CAYNHC010000058.1:0-8581 GCA_964396705.1 uncultured Paludibacter sp. | reverse complement strand
TTGTTTATCATTAAAAAAGAAAAGTTAGATCGCGATCATGAAGAACTTCGGAAAAAGGAAATTGAGAAACGCGAACGACAAATTATAGCGCTCGAAAATGAAAAACTTGAATCGGAGTTGACCTTGAAAAGCAAAGAACTTGCTGAATCGACCATGACTATTATAAAGAAAAATGAGATTTTAGCCAATATAAAAGAGGAAATTATTTCTCAAAAACAATTACTAGGCACTCAATATCCCAATAAATATTATGATAAACTAATTCGATTAATTGATGAAAATATTACATCGGCCGACGATTGGGCTATATTTCAAACGAATTTCGATCGGATACACGAAAACTTTTTCCGAAATTTACATACCAATTACTCCGAACTAACCTCGAACGATTTGCGTTTTTGTGCTTATCTGCGATTAAATTTAAGTAGTAAGGATATTGCACACTTGATGAATATTTCGCTCAAAGGTGTTGAAGTTGCTCGCTCCCGTATTCGCAAAAAAATTGGAATTCCTTCGTCGAAAAGTCTAACAGAGTTTATGATTGAATTTAAATAAAACTGCACTTAATAAAGTTCATTATTCTTGTATTTGTCGAGCATATTTATTATTAAGGTGTCTTCCTGCGCTTTAAATTCTGTTTTGATATCAGTACCGAAAATTTTGCCTACACCATACCAAAATGTAGCAGAAAAAGCGCCTTTGTATTCTTTTATAATTTCGTAACCAGTCTTATTGGTTTCGCGGGCAATCAGTTTAAGTAGCAATTTACCCTGCGAAATGGACATAGTTAAAACTGCATTTTCATATTCATCAAAAAGCACTTTTTCTGTTTGTGAAATCAGTTTTTTCTTTTCCGATTCGCTTTTCATTACAGCCAATTGCGCATTTAGGTTTTCCATTATTTCACGTGTTTTCAAAACATATGGATAAACTTTTTTGAAATTTCGAATCATTTTATAATTTTTCTTATAAAACTCATACCTTTCAATTTCTTTCTGTCGTCGCTGCTTATAATCTTGGTTTGCAGCGGTATTCGTTTCAGATTTTATAACCTTAGCAAGTATAGCTGAATCATTAGGAATTATTTTTTTTGCAGTATCAATTTTCATTAATTCCACAATGTCCTTTTTCTGAGGAATAAGTGTATCGGGGTCCACAACTTCCCTGATTTCTTCGATTTCGGGCACGGGAGTCTGACTCGATGGAGCGCTTTTAGTGGGTCCTTTTTCTTTAGAAATGCTTTCCGATGCTTTATCGGTCTTTTCTGTAAGCGGATCTTTACCCGGAGCAGTTTCTTCCAACATTTCAGGTGAAAAATCCTCCATGTTAAGTTCCAGCTGGTCTAAATCAGTATCCGACAATTGCGATGAGTCTCCACTTCCTGAGAAATTATAACTCAGTACTCCAAACAGCAATGCATATACTATCAAAGTACCGATGGCTGCAATCAGATTGCTGTTATATTTCTTAAATGGTTTCATTTGAAGTGGTAGAAATGTCTAAGGTTCAATTTGTTAAGCTTATTCTTTTTTTGTAGCTAAAACCATTTTTACATTCAGGTTATTTCCAATTTCCAACACATCTACCAATTGTTGAACCGACAAGGTGTTGTCACAACGCAAAACAATGAACGCTTCACTGTCTTTATTGATTTCGGCAGCTAAAACAGCCTGTAAATTTTCGAAAGGAATCTGTTTATTATTTACAAAATACTGCAAGTCTTTATTTACCGATAACAATATTTCTTTTTTATGAATAGCCTGTGTATTTTTTGCACTCGGTAAATCCATTTTTATCACGTTTGGATTCAATAATGTGGATACAATAATGAAGAACAACATCAAAAAGAACATGATGTCGTTCATGGCAGAGGTGAAAATTTCTGCTTTATTTTTCGTGTTTTTCGGTTGTAAATTCATTTTTCAGACTCCTGCAAAAAATCAAGAAAATCGACAGCGTTTCGCTCCATTCGGTTCACAACTTTGCCCACTTTTATGGTTAACCAGTGATAAAATATATACGCCAGAATACCTACAACAAGTCCTGCAGCACTCGAAACCATTTTTACATACAGACCGGATGACACAACACCGATACTAACATCGGCGGTTTGCGAAATATCAAAGAAAATTTTTATTACTCCGAAAATAGTTCCCAAAAAACCAAACATAGGTGCAATCCCGGCGATGACAGCCAAGATTGGAAGTCCTTTTTCTAGGTCATAAATTTCAAATTTACCAACTATTTCAATAGCTTCTTCAATTTCCTTGATAGGTCGGCCGATACGTTTGATACCTTTTTCCATCATTCTGGCAATAGGTAACTTGTTTTTTTTGCACAAAAGCAAGGCATTGGCAGTATTACCCGATTCAATTTCAGTCTGAATATCCTTGATGAAATTTCCCTGATTTGCTGAAGCGCGACGAATGGTAATAAATCGCTCAATAAAAATAAAAATGGCTGCCGTCAGCAAAATTCCTATTGGAATCATGATCAAACCGCCTTTTTGAATAATATCCCAAAAAGTTACTAACGAAGAGTGTGATGCTACCGGGAGAGATTCTACGGTAGAATTAAGTGTGTCTATAGCCTGATTGGCTTGCAAAATGATTGATGATAACATTTTGTACTTGTAAAATTAGTAGATAAAAAATCGTAAGAATATTTTTTTGAGAAAAGAAATCACATTACATTGATATTAAAATACAAAAGTACAAATTTTAATCAGGTAAATATTTTTATGGCTAAAGAACTCATGTTTTTTTTGACTTTTTATTCACAAATAAAGTTAGAATTATTTGAATTTTTCAGTATTTTCAAAATAATCCAAATTTTTAAACCTTATTTACCGGGATTATTAATTCTATATCCAAGTATTTATTCTAAATGTATAATTATATAAAGTATTGAAAATAAGTATTATATTAAAAACAATGAAGTAGAATAGGGGTAAAATAGGGGTTGAAAAATAATTATTTTCTTTTATAGTATTAATATTGGGTCAGAAAATGCATCTATGTGAAAAGTATGCTGTTATATTTGCAATGTTAAATCTATGACAAAAAATCACGAATATGAAAAAAAACATAGTCTTCGCAATAATGACAGTATTAATTATATTGTCAGCATGTACACCGAAAGTGTCAAATAATGCATCGAAACTCGACCAGAGAGTAGATTCTGTTTTGAGTTTAATGACGCTCGAAGAGAAAATAGGTCAAATGGTTTTATATACCAGCGACTGGGATGTAACCGGACCTACCCTCAAAAGCGGTTACATGGATGATATTCGCAAAGGTCACTGTGGTAATATATTCAATGCTCATACGACTGAATATGTACGTAAACTACAAAAAATTGCAGTTGAAGAATCACGGTTAGGTATTCCGTTGTTGTTTGGTTACGATGTAATTCACGGGCACAAAACGATTTTCCCAATTTCGTTGGGAGAATCGGCCTCGTGGGATATGGAAGCCATTGAAAAAGGAGCGCGCGTGGCAGCCATCGAAGCTGCTGCCTCGGGCATTAACTGGACTTTTGCTCCTATGTGCGATATTTCGGTAGAACCTCGCTGGGGTCGCGTTTCCGAAGGTGCAGGCGAAGATCCTTATTTGGGTTCAAAAATTGCGGCAGCACGTGTTCGCGGATTTCAGGGAAAAGACAATAATTTAGCTGATCCACTTACTATACTTGCTTGTGTAAAACACTTTGCAGCTTATGGCGCACCGCAAGCCGGTCGCGATTACAATACTGTTGACATGTCGAAACGTGTTTTTCTCGACACTTATCTTCCTCCCTACAAAGCAGCTATCGAAGCAGGCGCCATGAGCGTTATGACTTCGTTCAACGAGTTGGATGGAATTCCTTCGTCAGGGAATAAATATTTACTCACCGATTTATTACGTGATGAACTCGACTTTAAAGGTTTGGTTGTTACCGATTATACATCTATTAATGAAATGGTAAATCACGGCGTGGCTGCCAATGAAGCTGAAGCGGGATTGCTGGCTGTAAAAGCTGGTGTTGATATGGATATGCAGGGTGAAGTTTATTTCAAATACCTGAAAAAACAAGTTGAAGATGGTTTGGTAGATGAAAAACTAATTGACGATGCGGTTCGCCGCGTTTTACGGGTAAAATTTCTGCTCGGTTTATTCGACGATCCATATAAATACTGTAACGAAGCGCGTGAAAAGAAATTGGTTTATGCACCCGAACATTTGGATGCAGCGTTGGATGTTGCCAAAAAATCGATGGTATTGTTGAAAAATGACAATCAGGTTTTGCCTTTGAAAAAAGGAGAAAAAATAGCTGTTATCGGCGAATTAGCTGCTTCAACACGCGACTTATTAGGTTCGTGGAAAGCAGCAGGCGATTGGGACTTTATGAAATCAACTCTCGACGAACTGAAAGCATTCAATGGTGAAGCCAATGTGATATTTGCTGAAGGTTGCAAAACAATTGGCGAAGACCGAAGCGGTTTCGGAGCGGCAATGGCTGCTGCTGGACGTGCACAGAAAATTGTTTTGGTCATTGGCGAAAACTGGGAATGGAGTGGGGAAGCAGCAAGTCGCACCAGTATTAAAATTCCGGGTGTGCAAACAGAATTACTCGAAAAACTTAAAACATTAAATAAACCTATCGTTGTGGTATTAATGAATGGTCGTCCGCTGGATTTGACCCGAGAAAACGAATTAGCCGATGCTATGCTCGAAACATGGTACGCAGGAACAATGGGTGGTAAAGCCATTACACAAGTGCTTTTTGGTGATTATAATCCTTCTGGCAAACTGACCATGACTTTCCCGATGAACCTTGGACAAGTGCCTGTATATTATTATCAGAAAAATACCGGTCGCCCCATTTATCTTGAAAATCCAAAATATAAATCGCGTTATATTGATTGTGGAAATGATCCTTTATTTCCGTTTGGATTTGGATTGAGCTATACCACATTTGAATATTCCGACATTCAACTTTCATCAAAAGATCTGACCGAAAAAGGTGAATTAAAAGCAAGCGTTACCGTGAAAAATACCGGATTGCGCGATGGCGAAGAAGTGGTACAATGTTATGTGCGCGATTTAGTCGGTAGTATTACACGTCCGGTAAAAGAGTTGAAAGGGTTTGAGAAAATAGCATTGAAAGCAGGAGAAAGTAAAACAGTAACATTTACTATAACTCCTGATATGTTGGCATTTCACAGATTAGATATGAGTTTTGGTACAGAGCCCGGAGATTATAAGTTGTTTGTAGGTGGAAATTCGAGAGATGTGAAGGAAATGGGATTTGTGTTGAAATAAAACAACCCCTAGCCCCTCCCGCCAATAGCGGGATAAATTGCGGGGAATAAGAAATATTAGTACAGATAATTTTGAGTTTGATTTATAAACAGCATTAAATAAACAATACTAACTTCATTCCCCTTTAGGGGGTAGGGGTAAATATTATGAAAAAGATAATTATCATATTAAACCTTATAATACTAATTTTCGGAGCTACAAAGGCCGAAAATCCGAAGTATGTTGTTCCATTCAATCTAAATGGAAAAGCTTATCCGGCTCATGTAGAATTGAATTGGCAAAACAGAACCGGGTTTGTTTATGAAATTTACCGTTCAACAAACGCAGGAAAGAAATTTGTAAAATGTGGTGAAACCTGTTCGGATTCTTATCTTGATTTTTATGGAAAAACAACTGATACGAATACCAATTTCGTTTATCGTATTTTACCAAAAGGAATAAGTGTAAAATCAGCAGATGCTGCTAAATTTGAATTGAAAATTGAAGGTGTTCCTGCGAGCGATGAAGCATTGTTGGATATGACACAACGTTATACAACACGTTATTTCTACGATTTTGCTGAACCAATAACAGGTATGGCACGTGAACGCAGTAATGATGTAAATGGCGAAATTGTAACAACAGGCGGAACAGGATTTGGGATTATGGCATTGATAGCCGGAGTTGAAAGAAATTATTTTTCGAGAAATGATGCTTATAAAAGCATTCATAAAATAGTAAGCTTTCTCGAAAAAACGGAACGATTTCATGGTGCATGGTCACACTGGTATGATGCAGGAACAGGAAAACCATTCAGCTTCAGTAAATATGATGATGGTGGTGATTTAGTTGAAACAGCATTCCTGACACAAGGATTACTCACAGCCCGGGAATATTTAAAAAACGGAAATAAAGATGAAACTCAACTCGCCAACCGAATTACAAATTTGTGGGAAACAATAGAATGGAGCTGGTTTACTCAGGGAACCGATTCGCTTTATTGGCATTGGTCTAAAAACTATGGATTTAAAATGAATCATCGCATCAAAGGATTCGATGAAACAATGATAACTTACGTACTGGCGGCTTCGTCACCAACGTATCCGATTGAACGTTCTGTCTATGAGAGTTGTTATACTAATTCAAGTTATTATTTCAACGGAAAAAGTTATTACGACATAAAACTCGATTTGGGAATGGACTTTGGTGGTCCGCTCTTTTTCACCCATTACTCGTTCCTAGGGTTGAATACCAACGGTTTAACCGATAATAATACGAATTACTTTGAACGCAACCGCGCACACGCTCTAATTCACAGAGCTTACGCTATCGTCAATCCGAAAAAGCACTCCGGTTACGGAGCAAATTGTTGGGGATTCACCTCTTCCGACGATCCGATTGTAGGCTACACCTCTCATCATCCGGGAACAAACGACGAAAACGGAACAGTATCACCAACAGCAGCTTTATCATCAATTGTTTATACTCCCGAAGAATCGATGCAGGTATTACGTCATTTTTATTACGATTTAGGAAATAAACTTTTTGGTAAATATGGTTTTTACGATGCTTATAATCCGGGTTTGGTGGAAGGACAGCAAGTGGTGAAAAGTTATTTAGCTATTGATCAGGGACCAATCGCTGTAATGATTGAAAACTACAGAAGTGGATTGCTCTGGAAATTATTTATGAATAATCAGGAGATTCATAAAGGATTAACGAAATTAGGATTTAGAACAAATAGTAATACAAATAAGTAATACCTGATTTATTAGTTGTAAATGTCTATAAACATGTGAATTATATAAGTTTTTTTAGCAGTTTTGTAACATTCAACAATTTCAAAGTATTTATTTTGTGCTATCTAACATAACTTTTATCATAAATTTTAAAAAACAGAAAAAGACGAATAACAAGATTTGCTAAATTGAGATATTTATAAAATACCAATTATCAAAAACCGCTTTAAATCACTATACAATGAGAAAAAAAAGTATTTATATTTTACTGATTGCGCTTGCTTTGGTAAGTCAACTCCATGCTCAAGACCTGAGTGTTAGCGGAGTTGTAACTGATAAAACTACAGGTGAAACTCTTATTGGAGCATCTATTGTTCAAAAAGCTTCTACAAACGGAACAATCACAAACATGGATGGAGAATTCAGTATTTCCGTGCCCGGCAATGCTACACTTATTATTTCGTATATAGGATACATTAGTCAGGAAATTGCTGTAAATAATCAATCGAAACTCCGAATTCAGCTTAATTCTGATTCAAAATCATTGGAAGAAGTTGTTGTGGTGGGTTATGGAACCAAAAAAGCCGGAGCAGTTACAGGATCTGTAATTCAGGTAAAATCTGCCGATATTCTAAAAACTCCGGCTCAATCTGCCATCCAATCTATTCAAGGAAAGGCAGCCGGTGTTAATATAATTGCCACCGACGAACCCGGAAAATCACCAACTGTAATGATTCGTGGTATTAATACCGTTTTGGGTGGTAGAAGTCCGCTTTATGTTATTGATGGAATTGAGGCAACAAGTCTAAATGGTTTGAGTTCCAATGATATAGCAACAATAGATGTATTGAAAGATGCATCTTCGTTAGCAATTTATGGAAATAAAGCGGCAAGTGGTGTTATACTTGTTACCACGAAAAAAGGAACTAAAGGTGCCATTAGAGTCAATTACGATGGAAATGTTGGTTTTAAAGGGATGCTAAAAACCATCGATATGGCTGATTCATACAGGTTTGCTTACTATCAGAATTTTGCTTCAGGAAGAACCAAATATGACACTAATCAACCGTATGACACCAATTGGTTGGATGAAATTACACGTACAGGATTTACCAGCAATAATTCATTATCACTTTCGGGTGGCGAAGAAAATGTGAATTATTATTTTGGGTTATCACGTTATACTGAAGAGGGTATTTTAAAAGGAACAGATTACAACCGAACAAATGTGATTAGTAAAAATGAATACAGATTATTTAATAGCAGGCTGAAAATAACACAGACATTCAATGTTTCGGTTACTAATAATGTTCCCAAACCCCTGAGTGCATTTACTGCAGCGTATAAACAAACGCCTATAATGCCGGTAAAATACGCTGATGGAAAATGGGGTATGCCTTTTCTTGATAGCGAAACAAGTCAAATAGGCATTACAGGCGATAAATTTAATAATGTTCCTAACCCGGTAGCTATGTTGGGTTACAACGACGAAAAAAATAAAAATGTCACATTATTTGGAACTGTAGGAGCCGAAATTAAAATATACAAAGACCTGAAATT
>CAYNHC010000057.1:7394-15612 GCA_964396705.1 uncultured Paludibacter sp. | reverse complement strand
CCGTTTTGCATAATTACATGACCATTGTACTTGGCACATTAACTATATTTTTTGTTGGATTCGGATTGTCGTTGGTAATGAAGCGGAAAGTTTGATTTTGCAAGGAAACTTTATAATATATTTTATGTAAATTTGAGAATGTGTTGATTCAAAACCATTGAGATATTGCATTTAATACACAGTTGATTATCGAATCGAATCATAGCATTTTCAAATTAACACAAAACTAAATATTAGCATCAATAAAATTATATATTTTATTACCATATTGAGATATTATGCTGTCAATTTCTTTTTTTGAGTAAGTTTCAACTACTGATTTCTTTGAAACTTCAACTCCATCAAACTCAATTTTTATTTCGGAATCAGTAATTATAATTTTGATTTCTCTACTACAATCAATTAATTTCCCTCTCAAATATTCGAAATTACTTATTAATAATATTTCGTATTTTAAATGATTTCCAATTAATGTGAAGTTTTTTGAGGAAAGAGATTCCTGAAATTTTGACAAAATATCTGGTGAACTTTCATTTGAAAATGAGATAGTTTCATCATTATTCGATAAGAAAATTCTATGATTCCCTTTTTCGAAAAATTCGTTGAATTTTTGCACAGTTAATACAAATTTTTCGAAAAAATATTTTAACCAACTATCATAAAGATGCACAAACTCATCTTTTAGATTAACTTTTTTTGATTCCAAAATAATTTTTTCTTCAATCAATTTTTTCTTCAATAATGCTAATTTCTTGTCCAAATCTTGATCTTCATCAACATCTTCACCTTTTGCCCCTTTTATCATTAGCTCCAACGAATGAACAACCTGAATACAAAGGTAATTGAAGAAATATTCAATTTGACCTGCATCTGCTTGTTGTAAGGCATTGTAATATTCTTCTTTATCTTCGGATTTGATGATTGCAGGTGGATACCCTTTTTGCATCAAAATAAAATTCATAACCAGACGAGCGATGCGTCCATTACCATCGTCAAAGGGATGAATTCGAATAAAGCGGTAATGAAATTCTGTTGCAAAAAGAACTGCATGAATGGATTCAGTATTCAAATTTTCATTATACCATTTCATCAATTCTTCCATTTTGGCAGGGGTTTCCTCAGGAGAAGCAAAGTAGAACATTTCGCCCGTTTGAGTTTGCACATGATTGTGTGACGTTTTATATTGACCAATAGCAATACGTCTTACGGTTGGAATTCCTTCAAGTGTTTGGGCAGGTCTTTCGTAAGGTGCTTTTAAAATAAGTGTATGCAGTTCCCTAATAAAACTCTCTGTAAGCGGGCGTTCTTGTCGAACTACTTCCTCAATTTCTTTCACTGCTTCATCATGACCGGTCATTTCTAAGTGATCTTTCAATGGTTTAGCTTGTGCAGTCTGTCCAAAGAGTATCAAGGCTTTAGTTTCGCCATAAGTAAGTTGATTTCCTTCAATATGAGACGAATTATAATTCCAATCCAAACGGAATTTCTGCATGATTCGTTTTTCCATCTCAGGTGACAATGGACGATAGCTATCTAATTCAGCTTTTAATTCAGTTGCTTTGGCAAGGTTTTGTTTATATGGCATATTGACAAATTTTGTTTTGCAAAACTAATCAAACCTTTTGGAATTTCCTACCTTTGCATATAACTCATTTAATCAAGTAAAATATTTATTTCAAAACATTTTACTCCCATTTCATTATAATACAAAGTGCCTGCTTTTTGGGTACAAATCACTTAAATTATCGTCATTAAAATTGTTATCACACATAATTTATAATATAATGAATCGTCTCAAAATCTTTGCATTGTTCACAATTTGCACTTCTTTTCTTATTTCTACTTTTGCACAAAAACCAATTCCAACCACCGAACGCGTTTATCTCTCCGGTCGTGGTTCGGACGATATGGTGCAATGGGATTTCTTTTGTTCCGATGGAATGAATTCGGGAAAATGGACTAAAATCGGCGTGCCATCCTGCTGGGAATTGCAGGGTTTTGGTGAATATCAATACGGAATGCGTTGGTACGGAAAAGCATTTCCGGATGGTGTTGCGGCTGAAAAGGGCATGTATAAATACGAATTTGATGTGCCTGAAACATGGAGAGGGAAACAAATATTTATTGTTTTTGAAGCCTCAATGACTGATACTGAAGTGAAAATAAACGGACAAAAAGCCGGAGAAATGCATCAAGGAGCTTTTTATCGTTTTTCGTACAATATTTCTGGTCGAGTTAAATTTGGCAAGAAAAACCTATTGGAAGTAACTGTCAGCAAAGAAAGCACCAATGCAGGAGTAAACCTGGCTGAACGCCGTGCTGATTATTGGAACTTCGGGGGAATTTTTCGTCCTGTCTTTTTGGAGGTAAAACCTGCCAATCATATTTCGCAATTAACGATTGATGCCAAAGCCGATGGTTCGTTTTCTGCCAATTGTTACCTGAATCGTGCATTGGAAGGAGTCAGCTTAAAGACGATTATTTTTGATGCAAAAAACAAGAAAGTTGCTGAAAGCACATCTACCATAAAATCAGCCGGCGATTGGACATCTTTGGACTTAAAAATAAATAATCCTTTGTTGTGGACTGCTGAAACTCCGAATCTCTATACCGCTCAGGTTTCTTTGCTTTCAACTGACGGAACTGTTTTACACAGCATTACAGATAAATTTGGTTTCCGTACCGTGGAAGTTCGTCCTTCCGATGGACTTTATATCAACGGAACAAAAGTATTGATAAAAGGTGTAAACCGCCACAGTTTCCGTCCTGAAACAGGTCGTACACTCTCCAAAGCAAAAAACATTGAAGACGTGCTGCTCATTAAAAGCATGAATAATAACGCAGTACGCCTGTCGCACTATCCAGCCGATCCTGAATTTTTGGATGCCTGCGACTCGCTCGGTTTGTATGTCGAAAATGAATTGTCAGGCTGGCATGGCAAATACGATACGCCAACAGGTGTGAAGTTGGTGAAGGAAATGGTGGAGCGCGATGTAAATCATCCTTCGGTTATTTGGTGGAGCAATGGCAATGAAAAAGGCTGGAATGACGAATTGAATGGCGAATTTCATAAATACGACTTGCAAAAACGTCCGGTAATTCATCCTCAGGGTAACTTTGGAGGCTTCGAAACAATGCATTATCGCTCGTATGGCGAAACTCAGGATCATCTTCGCAAACCGGAAATTTTTATGCCTACCGAAATTTTACACGGTTTGTACGATGGCGGACATGGTGCTGGACTCTACGATTATTGGGAAATGATGCGTAAACATCCGCGTTGTGCCGGTGCTTTTCTTTGGGTGTTGGCCGACGAAGGTGTGAAACGTGTGGACATGAACGGTATGATTGACAATCAGGGAAATTGGGGGGCTGATGGAATCGTTGGACCACATCACGAAAAAGAAGGCAGTTTTTATACTGTAAAACAAATCTGGAGTCCCGTACAAGTAATTGAAAAAAGAATTGATCAAAACTTCAACGGTATTTTTACCATAGAAAACCACTACGATTTTCTAAACACCAATACCTGTAAATTTGTGTGGAAACAAGTGAAATTTCCAGCTGCCAGCGATGAAAAATCTGCAATAAAAATATTAAAACAAGGTGAAATAAAAGGACTTGACATTGCGCCTCATGCAACAGGAAAATTAAATCTGAACACCAATATGGACCCACAAGCAGATGCATTGTACTTAACAGCCATTGATTATCGTGGTGAAGAATTGTGGCGATGGTCATTTAAAGTTCCTGTTCAGACAACAGCTCATAATATACAAACAGGTTCGATCCCGGTTCTGAGTACAACAGAAGAATTTTTGACTGTCATAGCCGGAAATACAAAATTTGCATTTAGTCAAAAAGATGGCGAATTGAAAAAAGTAAGTGTAAACGGAAAAGAAATTAGCTTTGGAAACGGACCTCGATTTATTGCTGCTCGCCGTGCCGATCGTTCGCTCGATCAGTTTTACAACCACGACGATGAAGCTGCAAAAAGCAAAGACCGCACTTATACCGAGTTTACTGAAGCAGCTATTTTTACAGGTTTTGATACAAAAGAAGATGGTAAAAACCTGATAGTTACAGCCAGTTACAAACTCGGGAATTTGGATAAAGCGCAATGGACAATCGCTCCGGATGGAACGCTAACGCTGGATTATAGTTACAATTTCAGTGCAGTGGTGGATTTAATGGGCATAAAATTTGATTATCCCGAAGAAAAAGTGCAAGGTAAGCGATGGCTGGGCGATGGACCGTACCGCGTTTGGCAAAATCGTTTGCATGGAACAGTTTATGATATTTGGGCAAACGATTACAACGACCCGATTCCGGGCGAATCGTTTACTTACCCTGAATTCAAAGGCTATTTTGCCAATGTGAGTTGGATGAATTTGAAAACTTCGGAAGGCGCAATCAGCATTACCAACGAAACACCAAACAGTTATGTAGGGATTTACGAGCCACGCGATGGTCGTGATAAATTGCTTTACACATTGCCTAAAAGTGGCATTTCCATTCTAAATGTTATTCCTGCGGTACGTAACAAAGTAAATTCTACAGACTTAAATGGCCCTTCGGCTCAACCCAAATGGGTGGATGGTGTTTATAACGGACGAATAATATTGAAATTCAATTAAGCCAACCCCCAACCCCTAAAGGGGAGGAAGAAATATTACTTATTATTGATAAAATGATTGATAAAGAAAAAAAATATGAAAGACAAAGCTAACTTCAATTCCCCTTTAGGGGTTAGGGGTAAACTCCCCTATTGGGGGGTAGGGGGGCTTTTTCTTTTATTTTCTTTTTCTGTCTTTTCCCAAACCTCTCTTTACGATACTTTCAAAAATCCACCATCGGAAGCAAAGCCTCGTACCTTTTGGCATTGGGTACAAGGTGCTGTTTCAAAAGAAGGTGTAAAAGCCGACCTGATAGCCATGAAAGAAATCGGACTGGAAGGACCTTCGTTATTCACCATACGCGACCCTAAAAATGAATATCTCGATAAACCTATAGCTCAGCTTTCGCCAGAATGGTTCGACATGTTGCGTTACACCATTCACATTTGCGACAGTCTGGGGTTGAAATTTAGCATGCACATTAGCGATGGTTTTGCATTGGCGGGTGGTCCCTGGATTTCTGCCGCAGAATCCATGCAAAAAGTGGTGTTTACTGATACGATTATAAAAGGTGGCAAGATTAAAAGCTTTACATTGCGTCAGCCCGAAACAATTGAAAACTATTATCAGGACATTGAAATTTATGCTTTGCCGGTAACTTTCCCCTCTCCTCGGGAGAGGGGGCAGAGGGAGAGGTCAATTAGTTCAGATAACTCAAATGATTCTGTTCCTTTCTCCTTAACTGGCAAAGAATTTCGTTCCGAAACTCCTTGTTTTATTCAATTTCAATACGCACAGCCTTTTACGCTGAAAAGTATTATTATCACTCCTTCAGGAAATAATATTCAATCGCAACGATTGAAAATACTTGCAAGCAACGATGGCGAAAATTTCAAAGAACTAAAACAACTTATTCCGCCTCGTCAGGGTTGGCAAAACACCGGATTTACAACTACTTTTTCAATAAAACCAACTACTTCACGATACTTCCGACTGGCATGGACACCCGAAGGAACAGAACCTGGCAGCGAAGATCTTGATGCTGCCAAATGGAAACCAACACTGAAAATAAAAACTATTGAATTGAGCGAAACAGCCCGAATCGACAACTGGGAAGGTAAATCGGGTATTATATGGCGTATCGCTTCCAAAACGAACGATTACCAAGCTTCTGAATATACTTCGCTGAAAAATATTATCCGGTTGAAAGCAAATTTTGTGAATGGAAAACTGAATTGCAAATTGCCAAAAGGCTATTGGCGCATTGTTCGCATGGGTCACACTTCGACAGGACACACCAACGCTACAGGTGGAGCAGGCAAAGGTTTGGAATGTGATAAATTTTCAGAAAAAGCGGTACAAAAACAGTTTGATAATTGGATTGGCACGATAATAAACAAAACTGACCCAGAACTCGCCAAAAAGGTGATGAAGGAAATCCTGATCGATAGCTGGGAATGCGGCAGTCAAAACTGGAGCGATAATTTCAGTAGTGAGTTTGCAAAACGCAGAGGCTACGATCTTATGCCATTTCTCCCTCTTCTGGCTGGTTTTCCTATCGAAAGCGCTCAAAAATCAGAGCAGGTTTTGTTCGATGTTCGTCAAACTATATCCGATTTAGTGACCGATGTATTTTTCAAAGTAATGCGCGAAAACGCACACAAATACGGTTGCGAGTTAATGGCCGAAAGTGTTGCGCCAACCTTCGTAAACGATGGGATGGAACATTTCAAAATGGTGGATCGACCGATGGGTGAATTCTGGTTTCGAAGTCCTACGCATGACAAACCTATGGATATGCTCGACGCCATAAGTGGCGCACATATTTACGGGAAAAATATCGTTCAGGCTGAAGGTTTTACTCAACTTCGCACCAATTGGGACGAACATCCCGCCATGTTGAAGCCCATGTTAGACCGCCATTTTGCATTGGGAATTAATAAATTATTTTTTCATGTATTTGTGCAAAATCCGATAATGGATCAATCACCGGGAACTACTTTATCGGGTATGGGATTGTTATTTCAACGGAATCAAACCTGGTGGAAACCCGGAAAATCTTTTGTTGACTATATAGCGCGATGTCAGGCCATGCTTCAATATGGCAAACCTGTAGTTGATATTGCCGTTTTTACTGGCGAAGAAATTCCGCGCCGAGCCTTAACTCCCGACCGTCTGGTTACTTATCTTCCCGGAATTATCGGAAAAGAACGAGTTGAAGAAGAAAAGAAACGATTAGCAAATGTCGGTCAACCTATGCGCGAAATGCCTGCCGGAGTAAGCCATTCCGCCAATGTTTTTATGCTCGAAAACTGGATTAATCCGCTGAATGGTTATGCTTACGACTCATTTAATAAAGAGGTGCTATTACAGGCGAAATGCGAAAATGGTAAAATGGTATTACCGGGAGGTGCTGAATATAAAGTTGTGATTTTTCCTGATGAAAAACAATATTCGAAGGAAATCCGAAGTAAAATTGAGATGCTTAGGCAAAACGGGGTTGCTGTTCCAGAATTGCCTTATTCGAATAGCGATAGTTTTACTTCATTGGAATGTACTCCTGATGTTGATGTTCCACAAAACATTGCCTGGACTCATCGAAGGAGCGAAAATACTGACATTTATTTTATTTCCAATCAAGAAGATACATTTAAATCAATTGGCATTTCGTTCAGGAATCAAAAAGGAATTCCGCAAATTTGGAATCCTGTAAATGGCGAAATTAGTATTCCGGCAAGATGTCAAGAAAGTAATGGTCGGGTTTTTATTTCGTTGGATTTAAATTCTTATGAGTCTGTTTTTGTTGTTTTTGGAAATAACGCTCCATCTGATGTTGCTAATCAACTGCAACCTATGGAGAGTTATTCAGTTACAGATATAAATTTCAAATGGAATGTAAGCTTCCCAAAAAACAATCAATCTATTAACACAGAAATACTATTTGACTGGAGCAAAAGTGAAAATCCATTGATTAAATATTATTCAGGAACAGCTATTTATCAAAGTAATTTTACCTGGAAAGATACTAAAGAAAAGGTTTTTATCGATTTAGGAAAAGTATGCAACCTTGCCAATGTTCGTATTAATGGTATTGATTGTGGTACTGCATGGACTGCTCCTTACGAAGTGGACATTTTCAACGCATTGAAAAAAGGCACAAATACCCTCGAAATTGAAGTAACCAACACTTGGGCAAATGCAATAAATGGCTGGGACAAAGGAACTCCACCTTTCGCCGGAATATGGACAGATGGAAAATATAGAATGAAAGAAGATAAACTGTTGGAAGCAGGACTTCTGGGACCGGTAAAAATATTTTGCAAGTAAAAGCTCAATCAATGTTCTAAAGGTTATTTTTCATTGAAACTTAAAACACTCTCCAATGTTTTCTTGCAACTTCATTTACCGGATAAAAATTGAGAGTGTTTGTAAATCCCCCCTATTAACACAAAAGTTAGTATTCACATTTCATTTTTAACATCATTATCACTATTTGAGGGTATTTGTCATAGATTGTATTGGTTATAATTTTGCATCATTAATCAATACAAAATAAATATGACAATCAAATCGAAAATTTTAAGTGTCTCTTTCGCAGTCTT
>CAYNHC010000057.1:0-7294 GCA_964396705.1 uncultured Paludibacter sp. | reverse complement strand
ACAAAATAAATATGACAATCAAATCGAAAATTTTAAGTGTCTCTTTCGCAGTCTTTAGTGTATTTGTACATGGTCAAGACATTCAGGAATCAAACATCTATCAAAATACAGCCGAACAACTTATCACTTCTGATAAAAATCTCACAATAGGTGGTTACGGTGAAGTTCATTATAATCAGGTATTGGACAAGGAAAAACGTTATAATGGAACATTAGATGTGCATCGCATGGTACTTTTCTTTGGATACAATTTTTCAAATAAAACGCAATTTGTTACAGAAGTTGAGATGGAATACGCTAATGAAATTTGGGTGGAACAGCTTTTTCTGCAACATAAGCTGACAAGTTTTATGAATTTGAAAGCTGGATTGCTTCTTATCCCAATGGGTATAATTAATGAATACCATGAGCCGACTACTTTTAATGGTGTTGAACGTCCGATAATCGATAACAAACTATCACCTACAACATGGCGAGAAGTAGGTTTGGGACTATCAGGAACTATTTTGCCGGCATCAATCAAATATCAGGCATATTTGGTTAACGGTTCGAGCAGTTATGATGGAACTTCCGGTTTATTTAACGGAAGTAATGGAATTCGTTCCGGTCGCCAAAAAGGATCGAAATCTTATATGAGTAGCCCCAATTTTACAGGTAAAGTAGAGTATTTTGGTGTTCGCGGGTTAAATATTGGTTTGTCAGGTTATTTTGGAAATTCACAGAGCAAGCTGTACGACAAAATTGATAAATCAAATACTGCACTAAAAGCAAAAGCTGACTCTTCGGTTGTGGGAATGTCAATGATTGGATTAGACTCCCGATATAATTTAAAGGGGCTTGAACTTCGCGGACAACTATATTACACCTCATTTTCGAACACCGATGAGTATAATAAGTTTACACAGAAAGCAGGCAAATTGAACGATTTAGGCGAAAATATGTTCGGATATTATGTGGAAGCCGGATATAATGTATTGCGTCCATTTTCGAAAACAAAAATGGAATTGATTCCTTTTGTCCGTTACCAAGATTACAATATGCATTTGGCTGTAAACGACAATCAAACAGTAAACAATAAATACATTGGTACTGTTATTACAACCGGATTAACGTTTCGACTTACAAAAGGAGCTGTAGTGAAAGCTGATGTGGACTTTGCAAAAACAAAAGCTGATGCCAAAGCAACAACTACTTTTAATGCCGGTTTTGGAATTATGTTTTAAAATAAACGATGAAAACTAAATTTACGATTTTAGCTGTTTTGTTGAATTTTGCAATAACACAGTCAATAGCACAATCTACAGCTGAGAAACATTTACAAGCCGAACTAAAGCGACATTACAAGTCAGAGTCATTTATGTTTAAGGAAATTGATGCACCTACCAAATATTATATTGCAGGCAAATTCTATAAAATTGATTTACAAGGAGATAATAGCATTAAATATGTATATTCCGGTAGAGTTAACACCAATCGGGGTAGCAATAAATCATCAACAAATAATGACTTTTTCGATTATTTTATTTTTTATAATCCTGAATTTACAGTATTAAAGGTAAAAATATACAATATGCAATCTTCACATGGAGAAGGTGTGGCATCGGCAGGATGGCTTAAACAATTTGTTGGGTACAACGGTAAAAAGATGCTGGCAGTGGGTAAAAATATCGACGCCATTGCAGGTGCAACCATTTCGACCAATAATTTGACTTTTGATATACAGTCGAAAACAAAAATTTTATCTGAAATGGCAAAATAGTTATCTGGATTATTGTTGAAAAAATACAACAATTAGTTTCTACTAAATCGAAGCCAATTTATCACCAATATAACCCAATCCAATTTCATTAAATGAAGTTAGATTGGGTTTTTTGTTTTTATCTCCCCTATTTGTATAGAATAAAATGATGCATTAAGAATTGAAAGTAATTAATAACAATTAAACGCAAACTCAATATTATTGTTGTAAATTTATGTTCTTCATCATTTTTGATTTTACGAAAGAGTAAATACTAATTTACGCTCAAATAAAAACAATACATAATACTGATTTTATGGCATTTACAAAATCTTATTTTTTTAACTAAATAAATTTATTCATTTTTTTCTTTATTTATTTGTTTTCTGAATATTTTATTTATATTTGCTGTCGTAATCAAATGAAAGTAAACGTAAATATATGAAAGCAGCACGAGTTGAAAATATGGCTAAGGTTTTGGCTGAATTGAATTGCTCCAGTCACTTAATTACCGATGAAATAAAAAAGTTAGAGCTTTATTCCGAAATAATTAGAAAGCGATTGCTTGACATTGTTTATTCATCAAAAAACGGACATATTGGAGGCTCATTATCTTCGGTTGAAATAGAGACAGTTTTGTATTTTAAAATAATGAATATATCTCCCGAAAACATACATGATAGTAACAGAGATAGATTTATTTTAAGCAAAGGGCATAGTGTAGAAGCCTATTATGCCATTTTAGAGCAAGCAGGTTTTATCGATAGAGAATTGGTGGACACTTATGGAAGCTTCAATTCATTATTAGCAGGTCACCCAACCAAAAAAGTTCCCGGTGTTGAGTTAAACAGCGGGGCACTTGGTCATGGATTATCGTATGGTGTAGGGTTATCAATTGCTGCCAAAATGGATAAAAAGAATTATACAACGTATGTATTAATGGGCGATGGAGAACAAGGCGAAGGTTCGATTTACGAAGCAGCTATGTCTGCCGGACATTATAAACTTGATAATTTAGTAGCCATCATCGATCGTAACACATTACAGATAAGTGGAAAAACAGAAAATGTAATGACACTTGAACCAATGAGAGAAAGATGGCAAGCGTTCGGTTGGGATGTTTTTGATATTGATGGTAATGATATCAAGTCTTTAATCGACATTTTCGAAAGTTTAGATAAAAATAATGGTAAACCAAAAATGATTATTGCACACACTACTAAAGGTTGCGGAATATCTTTTATGGAAAAAATTGCCAAGTGGCATCATGGAATACCTAATGCTGAACAATATAAAGAGGCGATTGAAGAAATTGATAACCGAATAAAATCAATGTTTTGATGTGCTAATATGTTAATGTATTAAGGCGACAATTAAAAACAGTCTTCACATTATCACATCAACACATCACTACATCATCACATTAAAAAAGATATGACAAATACAATTCCTTGCCGTAAAATGTTTACCGACACCTTGGTAGAATTGGCAAAAAAAGATAAAGATATAGTTGCAGTAACCACTGATGCACGTGGATCGGTAACACTGGATAAATTTGCAATTGAACTTCCGATGCAATTTGTTGAACTTGGCATTGCCGAACAAAATGCCGTGGGTGTGGCAGCAGGACTTGCTTCAACAGGAAAGAAAACATTCGTCTGCGGACCGGCTTGTTTTTATGTGGCACGCAGCCTGGAGCAGGTGAAAGTAGATGTGGCTTACTCGGCCAATCCGGTGAAAATTTTGGGTGTAAGCGGTGGAGTAAGTTACGGAGCATTAGGTTTTTCGCATCACAGTTTACACGATATTGCCGTTTTACGCACATTTCCCGGAATGCATATTGTACTGCCAAGTGATATATTCCAGACAAAAAAATTAGTAGAAGAACTGATTGATTATCCTTATCCGGTTTATATTAGAGTGGGTAGAAATGCTGTGCCCAATGTGTATGAAAATGAAAATTTCGATTTCAGGATTGGTAAGGCAAACCTACTTTTAGAAGGTGATGATTTGACAATTATCGGCACTGGCGAGACTGTATATCATTGTTTGGAAGCCGGAAAAAAATTACATGAGCAAGGTATTAAAGCTCGGGTTATTGATATGCATACGCTGAAACCTTTCGACAAAGAAATTGTAGAAAAAGCTGCTCGTGAAACCGGCAAAATTATTACTGTTGAAGAACATAGTATTTATGGTGGTTTGGGTGGTGCAATAGCTGAAATTGTAGCGCAAACAGGAAATACAAAACTAAAAATTCTGGGAATACCCGATGAATTTGCTATTCATGCAACTCCTTTGGAAATTTTCAAACATTATGGCATTGATGCCGAAGGAATATTGGAAACAGCGCTTTCGTTTTAGGTTTAAAAGTTAGTTGCTAAAGTTTTGTATTATATCTTGGTTCTTGATTTTAAAATCTTTTATCTAAAAAATGAAATATACAATTGCAATCGATCAAAGTACTTCGGCAACCAAAGCAATGTTGTTCGATGAACAAGGACAACTTGCAGCTCGTACATCCGAAGATCATAAACAATATTACCCGCAGCCGGGATGGGTGGAGCACGACCCTGAAGAAATTCTGGCAAATACATATAAGGTCGTCGAAAAGCTTGTCAGAGAAAGCCTAAAATCAACCGATACTATTGTTGCAGTTGCCATTACCAATCAGCGCGAAACAGTCGTTGTTTGGGATAAACGTACCGGGAAACCTATTTACAATGCCGTAGTTTGGCAATGTAACCGGGGAACGCAAATTTGTGAAGATTTAATTGCACAAGGACATGAACCCAAAGTAAGTGAAAAAACCGGACTGATTATTAATCCGTATTTTTCGGCCAGCGGTGTAAAATGGATATTGGATAATGTGGAAGATGCGCGAAAAGATGCCGAAGCCGGACATTTACTTATGGGAACCATGGACAGTTGGCTGATATGGAATTTGACCGGAGGAAAAGTTCATGCTACCGATTACACCAATGCTTCACGCACTTTACTTTTCAATATACATAAATTAGATTGGGATCAGGAATTACTCAATTTATTTACGATTTCTGCCAGCATGTTGCCTCAGGCATTTCCATCTGACAATATTTATGGTTCAACATCTTTCAACGGACTAATTTCCGAAACGCCTATTGCTGGTGTTTTGGGTGATTCTCATGGCGCCTTGGCCGGACAAATGTGCTTTGCATCGGGTATGGGAAAAGCCACCTACGGAACAGGCTCTTCAATTATGATCAATATTGGTGAAAAGCCTTTACATGCGCCTAAAGGATTGGTAACTTCAGTTGCTTTTGCCGCTTGCGGAAAAACCTATTTTGCTTTCGAAGGAAATATCCACTGCACCGGAGCCACTATCAAATGGTTGCAGGACGATTTACAGTTGATACAATCGGCTGCTGAAACTGAAGAATTAGCAAATTCAGTGAATAGTACCGATGGCGTTTATTTTGTCCCTGCTTTTGCCGGACTTGGTGCGCCGTGGTGGGATAACGATGCTAAAGCGCTGATTTGTGGCATGAATCGAGGTACAAACAAAGCACATATTGTGCGTGCGGCGCTGGAATCAATAGCTTATCAGGTGAAAGATTTGATAGATTTAATAAAATCATCAGGAGTTGCAATCAGTGAATTACGAGTGGATGGTGGCCCTGTAAAAAATAATTTTCTGATGCAGTTTCAGGCTGATATGTTGCAAACAAAAATCAACCGCAGTCCTATTGAAGAAGCTTCGGCTTTAGGTGCAGTGTTAATGAGTGGGTTTGCACTCGGAACATGGAGTGACTGGAATGAATTAAATTTATTAAGAAAATCGGGATTTATTTTTGAACCTGAAATGAATTTAGATGATACTGAGAAATTATATGCAGGTTGGAAAATTGCTGTTAAACAATCGAGAATAAAAGACTAAAAATCAATAATATAAAAATAAGTATTTATGATACCAACAAAACAAACATTCGGAGTAATAATTGCTACCCGTAATATTTTTAATTCAAAATTAGCTGCCGATGCTCGCATAAAAGTACTCGACAAATTGGATAAAATGGGTTATAATACCATTATTTTACCCTCCGAAGAAACACCAACAGGAAATATCGAAGGGTATGCCGATGCTGTAAAATGTGCGGAATTATTTCGTAAAAATCAGGATATTATTGAAGGCGTTATCGTAGTACTACCTAATTTCGGAGATGAATTGGGAGTGGTTAATTCTATCAAAATGTCTGGATTGAAAGTGCCGGTTTTGGTGCAGGCTGTTGACGATGACAATGATAAAGTGGATGTAAAAAGCCGTCGCGATGCTTTCTGCGGAAAACTCTCGGTTTGCAATAATTTTTACCAGTATGGTATAAAATTTACAGACACTACATTTCACACCTACAGCCTTGATAGTAAAGAATTTACTGCGGATATTCTGAAATTTGCCGGTATTTGCCGTGTTGTTAAAGGACTAAAAGGTTTGCGTGTAGGTGCTATCGGAACTCGCCCCATCGGTTTTCAAACCATGCGTTTTAGCGAAAAAATTCTACAAATGTGCGATATAACCATTGTTCCGGTTGATATGTCGGAAATTATTGCCGCTGCTGAAAAAATCAGCGAAACCGATCCGGTTGTTATCGAAAAAGTGGAAGCTATTCAGAATTATGGTTCATGTTCCATTGTTCACAAAGGAAAAATTGCCAAACAGGCTCGCTTTGGACTGGCTGTTGAAAACTGGATTCAGGAAAACAACATCGACATTTCTGCCATCCAATGTTGGGAATCTATTGAGAAAAATTATGGTTGTGCAGCCTGTGTAACTATGAGTATGATGGGCGAAAAACTAATGCCATCGGCCTGTGAAGTAGATGTGGCAGGTACAATTTCGATGTACGCATTGGCTTTGGCAGCGAATTCACCTTCTGCAATTCTCGATTGGAATAATAATTTTGCCGAAGATCGCAACAAAGTAGTTTGTACCCATTGCAGCAATTATCCAAAATCATTTTTCCAAAATGAAATAGAAATCGGTACTTTGGATGTACTCGGAACAGTTTTAGGCGATGAGGATACATTCGGAGCGGTAAAAGGCAAAGTAGCTGCCGGCGATATGACTTATTTCCGCATTTCGACCGACGACATGAAAGGCACAGTAAAAACCTATCTTGGTGAAGGTACAATGACCGATGATCCTTACGGCATGGATGGTGGAATTGCTGTTTGCGAAATTCCTAATCTTCAGAATTTAATGAAATACATGTGCAAAAACGGATTTGAACATCATGTGGCCATGGTTCGTGGAAATGTAGCAGAAATTTTGGAAGAAGCTATTGGTAATTATATGGGTTGGGAAATTTACAACCACAAATAATTAAAAGAATAACTTTTCCAAAGTTTTTTAAAACTTTGGAAAAGTTATTCTGAACCATTTTTGATAATCATGAAAAACACACTAATACTTATATCAATTTTTCTATACGTGATGTCGGGTTTTACATCCTACTGACAAAAAACGAAAAGAAAAACACTCCAAAAATTTTGAAAAAGTAAATTCAAAATCAAGAAAAA
>CAYNHC010000056.1:0-15717 GCA_964396705.1 uncultured Paludibacter sp. | reverse complement strand
AAAAATATAAAAACATGAAGAAGTTAATTTTTAGTTTGTTATTGTGCGTTTTTGTTGTTTCTTTAAGTGCTCAGGAAAAAGGAAAAATCCGCGTAGGTGGTAATTTGGGTTTAACTATTCCTCCGGCAGGATTTGGAGGTGCTATTGATTTATTGGATATTCGCTATAATATCCTTGACAATCTTAATGCAGGTATTAAATTCGGAGGTGCTTTTATGATTAGAGATATGGGTGAAATTGAAATGAGTGAGACTATGGTTGATGCCACTTTGGAAGCCACTATGCACATGAGTTCTAATTTTATGCTTGTAGGCGATTATTATTTTAACAAAGGAACAAGTATTTTTGCTCCATTTGTTGGAGGAGGTATTGGGTCGTTTAGTGTGTTTGATTTATATGCACAAGTAGAATCCGGTGAGAGCTATAACTATGAGTATGATGAATTGCCTGTTACATCAAATACTTTAGGAGGCGCATTACGTGCAGGATTTGAATTAGGTAAATTCCGTATGGCTTTGGAATATTATATAATACCACAAACACCAAAATATAATGTGGCTAATATTATGCAAACTGCAGGTATGTCAAATAACAGCTACCTTTCACTAAATATGGGCTTCTATTTTGGTGGTGGTAAATGGAAAAAATAATTTGAATAATTAGTCGCAATACATTCTGTATAATAGTTTTTATTTCGATAATAATAAAGGACTTTTCTTCATTGATAAGTCCTTTATTCATTTTTTAGTGCAACTTTTGTATGGTCTCATTTTTGTAGATATGAACAATAATTCGACAAAAACCATGTTTATTTTAAAAAAATATTGATATGAAACAATTCAGTTTAACAACATTACTTCTGTTATTTGCCTTTTTACTTTACTCTCAAGAACAAGGGTCAGTACGACTTGGAGCCAATTTAGATTTCGCCATTCCAAATGCCGGTTTCGGGGCAGGAGCAAATCTCGATTTGAGATATAACATTCTTGATAATTTGAATGCAGGTTTGAAAATTGGTAGCCTTTACGGTGTTCACGATGTTGTAAAAAATCAAAATGAACTTACAGGTACTTTAACAGCATCAATTATTAATTCTTATCTTATTACTTCTGATTATTACTTCAATAACGGAAAAAGTCTTTTTGCACCTTATGTTGGTGGTGGTTTCGGACTTTTTAATATTTCGAATTTAAAGTTAGAGTTGACGGACACTCCAACCTATTCAAATCTTGTGAATTTTGCGAGAGATAATAAGATTGGGGGACTTTTAAGATGCGGTGTAGAAATTAGCAAATTCCGTCTTGGACTTGAGTATTATTTGATTCCTCAATCTAATTTATACGATATTACTGTAACTAAAGTTGGAGTTACTAACAACAGTTTTTTGAATATCTCAGTTGGTTTTTATATCGGTGGTGGAAAGTGGAATAAAGATGCTGAAGATTATTGAAAACAATTAAATTCAACTTGTAAATATGTTAATACTTCTTTCTCCTGCTAAAATACAGAATTTCAAGTCGCAGCAAATTACAGAAAAATACACATTCCCTGAGTTTATTGCTGAAGCAGGAAAATTAGTTAATTTAATTCGAGAACTTTCTCCCAATGAGTTAAGTAAACTTTTAGATATTAATGCTAACCTGACTCAATTAAATTTCGACCGATATTTTAACTGGCATAAACCTTTTACCGTTGAAAATGCCAAACAAGCGATATTAGTTTTCGATGGCGAAGTATATCGCGGACTTGATGCAAAATCTTTTTCAGATGACGATTTTGAATATGCTCAAAATCATTTGCGACTTTTATCGGGTTTATATGGTGTATTGCGGCCGTTGGATCTGATTCAACCTTATCGGCTCGAAGTAAGTTCAAAATTAATCAATCCACAAGGGAATAACTTGTACGATTTTTGGCAAAAAAAAGTTACGAAAAGTGTGCTTTCGGCATTGGTAAATTCAGGTAAACCTGAAATTTTGTTGAATCTGGCATCAAGTGAATACTTTAAAAGTTTAAACCTGAAAAATAAAAAAGTGAAGGTGATTGATGTGGAATTTTATGAATATAAGAACGATACATTTAAACAAATTGTAATTTACACCAAAAAAGCCCGGGGTTTAATGGCTGGTTATGTAATTAAAAACCGGATTGAAGATGAAGAAAATCTGAAAGGATTCAACAGTGATGGATATTGGTATAGTCCGCAAATGTCAACTGATAATAAATTGATATTTATCAGATAAACATTCCCCGCCATTTATCCCGATTTATCGGGAGGGGTTAGGGGTAGCATTCATAACTGCCACAGTAGAGCAAGCCACCACTCCGGCGGTTTCAGTTCGTAATCTGCTGTCACCCAGAGAAACAGGAGTAAATCCCTTCTTAATCGCTTTTTCAACTTCCTCTTTGCTGAAATCGCCCTCAGGACCAATAAGAATTAGAATGTCTTTTTGACCAACCAGCTCATGGCAGAGTTGTTTTTTGTCTTGTTCGTAGCAATGAGCAATATAGCAGACTTCAGCTTTGTGGTTATTTATGAATTCATCGAAAGTTGCGAGTGGGTTGAGTTCTGGAAAGTATGCTTTTACCGATTGTTTGGCCGCCGATACAATAATTTTCTCCAAACGTTCTTCTTTCACCACTTTTCGTTCCGAAAAACGACAAATTATCGGAGTAATTTCATCAATGCCAATTTCGGTGGCTTTTTCGATAAACCACTCCAACCGTTCAATATTCTTAGTGGGAGCAATGGCAATGTGCAATTTGTAATCTCGTTTGCCAAACTCTTCTATTGTTTCAATAATTTCAAAACCGCATCGCTTGTGATGTGGCAAAGTGATACGCGCTTTGTGATAACCACCGACTCCATCCACCACAATAATTTCATCGCCGGTCTGCAATCGCAAAACTTTTACTGCATGAAGCGATTCTTCTTCGGGAAGAACAAGGCCGGAAGTAAGATTTGGTACGTAGAATAAAGTCATAGCAGTTGACAGTTGACAGTTGACAGTTGACAGTTCATTAATTATGAACTATCAACTGTCAACTATCACCTAATTAATAGATTTCCCCTTTAGCCGCCAGCAAAGTGTTTTTCATTAATGCAATACGGGTCATTAAGCCTACGCCACCGGGTACCGGTGTGATAAAAGAACACTTAGGTGCAACCTCATCGAAAGCTACATCTCCTTTTAGTTTAAATCCTGATTTCGTAAGTGTTGATGGAACTCGTGTTGTACCTACATCTATAATAGTTACACCTTCTTTCACCATATCAGCTTTCAGAAATTCGGGTTGACCTAATGCCGCAATAATGATATCGGCTTGAAGACAAATTTCTTTCAAATTTTTGGTGCGGCTGTGACAAACCGTTACTGTAGCATCACCCGGATAGCCTTTTTGCATCATCAAAGTAGCTATTGGTTTACCAACGATATTACTACGACCAATCACCACACAGTTCTTTCCTGAGGTAGGTATTTCGTAGCGCTTCAACAATTCAATAATCCCTGAAGGAGTTGCAGATACATAACAAGGTAACCCAATAGATAACCGACCCACATTAACCGGATGAAATCCATCCACATCTTTGCGATAATCAATAGCTTCAATGATTTTTTGTTCAGAAATGTGTTTTGGAATGGGTAATTGAACAATAAAACCATCAACATCCGGATTTTTATTCAATTTATCCACTTCGGCAAGTAATGTTTCTTCGGTAATATCCTCTTCGAAACGAATGAGTGTAGAAGTAAATCCACAATCGCCGCAATCTTTTACTTTACCGGCAACATATGATTCGCTACCACCATCGTGGCCAACAATAATCACCGCTAAATGAGGTCGTTTTTTGCCCGCAGCAATCATTGTTTCTACTTCCGCAGCAATTTCCAGTTTTATTTGTTCTGAAATTGCTTTTCCATCGATTAATTTATACATTGTACTAATGTGTTAATTTGTTAATGAGTTAATGAATACAGATGAAAGGTGAATGTTGATGTTGTTGAATTAATCATCAAATCAACAAGTATTTCATTATAACATCATTTTCTTTTTCCTACTTTCAGTTTTCCCTGCTGCATGGTGGCCATGCGCATCATTTTGCTGGTTTGTTCGAACTGTTTCAGTAGTCGGTTTACTTCCACAATAGTAGTACCGCTACCTTTAGCAATACGGTTTTTGCGGCTTCCGTTCAATAGTGAAGGATTGGAGCGTTCATTTGGAGTCATCGAATGGATGATAGCTTCAATACCTTTAAAGGCATTGTCGTCAATATCCACATCTTTTAATGCTTTACCCATTCCCGGAATCATAGCCGCTAAATCCTTGATATTTCCCATTTTTTTGATCTGTTGAATCTGAGAAATAAAATCATTGAAATCAAACTGATTTTTAGCAATTT
Source organism: uncultured Paludibacter sp. (assembly GCA_964396705.1). GTDB lineage: Bacteria > Bacteroidota > Bacteroidia > Bacteroidales > Paludibacteraceae > Paludibacter. Next base: position 11,315 of record CAYNHC010000056.1, on the reverse strand, counting down.
TTTTCTGAATACGACGGGCTTCGTCTTCGTCATATTGTTCTTGAGCACGTTCTACTAACGAAACAATATCACCCATACCGAGAATTCGATCGGCCATACGTTCAGGATAGAACACATCAAGAGCGTCCATTTTTTCGCCTGTTCCGACAAATTTAATTGGCTTGGTGACAACCGAACGAATCGAAAGAGCAGCACCACCGCGGGTATCACCATCTAACTTAGTAAGGATAACACCATCGAAATCCAGTCTGTCATTAAATTCTTTGGCTGTATTTACGGCATCCTGTCCGGTCATTGCATCTACCACAAAAAGAATTTCCTGAGGCTGAATGGCTTTTTTGATAGCAGCAATCTCGTTCATCATCATTTCGTCCACTGCCAAACGTCCGGCAGTATCCACAATTACCACATCGTTGCCATGTAATTTAGCGTATTTGATGGCAGCTTCGGCAATCGCTACAGGATTTTTGCTTTCTAAATCAGAATAAACAGGAACGCCCAATTGTTCTCCCAATACTCTTAATTGCTCAATAGCTGCCGGACGATAAACGTCACAAGCTACTAATAAAGGGTTTTTGCTGCGTTTGGTTTTTAAAAGATTGGCTAATTTACCCGAGAAAGTTGTTTTACCGGAGCCTTGTAACCCCGACATTAAGATTACAGATGGATTACCTTTAAGGTTAATGTCCACGCTTTGACCACCCATGAGCATGGCTAATTCATCGTGAACGATTTTAACCATCAGTTGCTGCGGTTTCAGCGAAGTCAATACATTCTGACCAATGGCTTTATCTTTTACTGTATCAGTAAATGTTTTGGCAATTTTGTAATTAACGTCGGCATCTAATAAGGCTTTACGCACATCTTTCAACGTTTCTGCCACGTTAATTTCGGTAATCTTTCCTTCCCCTTTCAGGATTTTAAAAGACCGTTCTAATCGTTCACTAAGAGATTCAAACATAAATTTTTAGTATTTATAATTACCCCTGACCGCAAAAGAGGGAATTTATTATTTTATCTGTTGACCCCACTGGGCTTAGGGGTATTTTTTGAGAGCACAAAGGTACAAAAAAACATGTTATTTTCAAATAACATGTTATTATGCTTTTACTTATTTGATTTGTAAATTCTGACTGTTTACAAATTCTATTAAATCGGGGAAAAATAAATGAAAATGCTTCTCTATTTCATTTGTATTTTCAATTAAAAATTGAATAGTTTTTTCGGCTTCTATGGCAGATGTTTTGTGGCTTTCCATAATTTGAAGCGAGTTTCTCAGACCTGAAACCGAAGCATATTTATGTAAACGATGAGTGAATATAAAATGGAAAATAAAACCTTTAACCCTTACTGGTAAGTGTTTGTAATGTATCAATGTGATGAAATAAAATCGTATGGCAAATATATGTAACGACTTCGAAGCATACTTTCTGAAATTTATTGCTAAAAAATAATCAAAATACATATCGGTAACAATGGCCGAATATCTTCCAAAAGCAGGCTTTAATATTCCAACGGTTTCGCGGACAACTGGATGAGTATCGGTAAATTCATCAATTTTCCGGTGTAAAATTATACCTTTGCGGACGTTTTCGGGATACTTGTTCATTTGGCTTCCTTTTACGAAGTCACCAATAAAATTGCCAATTTGCAATTGGTTGTTATTCCCTGATAAGAATATATGGGCAAGATAATTCAAACTTTGCTTATTTTTTTGATTACAAATGTATATAAAAACCAGGTGACTGAAAAATTTAAATTTTATTTGAATTTACTTATGTGCTGATAATCAATTTCATAAATGCTGAAAAGATATAAATGCATTAATTTGAAAAATCTTAACAAACAATCGATGCTTTCAAACGTTCGATAAATTTATTACACTAATAATAATTTTAAAAATATGAATTTAACAGAAAAACTAAACCGACGTTATGCCAGTAAAATGATGAACAGCCTGCCTGTCGATGAACAAAAAGTTGAAAATATACTTGAAGCTATTCGTCTGGCTCCAACGTCTTTAGGTCTTCAACCCTTCACCGTATTTGTTATAAAAAATCAGGAAATGAAGGAGGAAATTTTCCGGACGGCGGCTTCGGGTCAACCTCAGATTCCTACCTGCTCACATTTACTTGTATTTGCCGCCAATCGCAGCATTACGACCGAAATGCTCGACGAGTATTTTGAATTGATTAATAACACCCGCAATTTGCCGAAAGAAAAAGTTGTCGCTTACCGCCAGCTAATGGATGGCTTGCTTACCCGCAGCAATGAAGCCAACTTTACATGGGCTGCTCATCAGGTTTACATTGCCCTAGGATTTGGACTGGTAGCTGCTGCAACTGAGGGTGTCGATTCAGTGCCAATCGAAGGGTTTAATTCTAAAGCGCTTGACATCTTACTTCAGCTTGAGGAAAAAAATCTGGGTTCAGTTTGCTTAATGGCATTGGGCAACAGAGACGAAGAAAAAGATTACAATGCAAAACTTCCAAAAGTTCGCAAATCAAAAAGCAAACTCTTTATTGAAATTTAACACACCTGTTTAATTAAATATTCAATTAAATGGTGTGAAAAAGTAAATGTATTTTATTGAAAATCAAATTTATACAAATCAAATTTACATCAATTTGCGAAATTTTAAATAAAGCAGAATTATACATTCTGCTTTATTTATTTCTGGATTACTTATTTCTGATTATCATCATTAATATATCCCAATTTAGTAATATTTAAATTTTAATTATCTTTGTAAAACATTTTCGTTCTAAATGATAGATAATTCCATTTTTAATAATAAAAAAGTCGTTTTTCATACATTAGGTTGTAAGTTGAATTTTGCCGAAACATCGACAATAGGAAAACAAATGTCTGATGAAGGATTTATGAAAGTACGATCGGGTGAACAAGCTGATGTTTGTGTGATAAATACCTGTTCTGTTACTAATACAGCTGATCGTAAATGTCGTCAGGCAATTAATAATCTGCATCGGCAGCATCCAAATGCAATTATGGTTGTAACCGGATGTTATGCACAACTCAAACCTGACGAAATTGCTGCTATTGAAGGAGTTGATCTGGTGCTTGGTGCGAACGAGAAATTCAGTATTCTTGACTATCTTCATGATTTTAAAAGAGAAGAGAGCCATAAAATTCACCATTCTGAAATAAAAAGGACTAAAGATTTCAAACCTTCGTGTTCGCGCGATAACCGAACACGTTATTTTATGAAAATTCAGGATGGTTGTGATTATTTTTGTACTTATTGTACCATACCATTGGCAAGGGGACGCAGTCGAAACGGTAGTATTGAAGAAACCGTAAAAATGGCAGAACAAGTCATTAACGAAGGTGCAATGGAAATAGTACTTACAGGTGTTAATATTGGGGATTTTGGAAGAAGCACAGGCGAAACTTTTTTTGAATTAATTAAAGCTTTAGATGCCTTACCTTATGATACCCGTTACCGTATTTCATCTATTGAACCCAATTTGTTGACGGATGAAATAATACATTTTGTAGCTCAAAGCAAGCATTTTATGCCACATTTTCATATTCCGTTACAATCTGGAACGAACGAGGTGTTGCAGATTATGAAACGTAAATACAACCGTGAGCTTTTTGCACACAAAGTTGAAATTATTAAGTCAATTTTACCTGATGCTTTTATTGGTGTTGATGTAATTGTAGGTGTGCGGGGCGAAACTCCCGAATTATTTGAAGAGTCATGTAAATTTATTGATTCTCTTAATATTTCACAATTACACGTTTTTACGTATTCAGAAAGAGATGATACAAAAATGCTTGAAATTGAGCAAATTACTCCGTTGAATGAAAGAAAAAGACGAAGTGATATATTACATTTGATTTCAGATAAGAAAACAAAGGCATTTTACGAAAGCCAAAAGGGTAAAAGTTATCCTGTTTTATGGGAAAGCCGTCATAACGGTGAAAATATGGTTGGTTTTACAAGCAATTACATTCGTGCAGAGCGACCTTATGATAAAAAATTTGTAAATACTGTACAAATGGTAAAATTAGATGAATGGAATGATGAAAAATCAGCATTGGTTATTAGTTGATTGATGAATGGTGTTTTCAATTGAAATTTGTAAATAAATAATTGTAAATAAAAAAGTGTTAGCAAAACGAATAATTCCGTGTCTCGATATAAAAAATGGTAAAACCGTAAAAGGCATCAATTTTTTAAATATTACTGATGTTGGTGATCCTGTTGAATTAGGGGCTTTATATGCAAAAATGGGTGCAGATGAATTGGTGTTTTTGGATATAACCGCCACAAACGAAAAGCGAAAAACGCTTTCGGAACTTGTTACCCGAATTGCTCATAAAATAAATATCCCTTTTACGGTAGGTGGTGGTATTTCGAGTGTTGAGGATGTTTCTGTTTTACTTGACTGTGGAGCCGATAAAATTTCTGTAAACACAGCCGCTGTTCGTAATCATCAATTAATCAGTGATTTGGCTAGTCAATTTGGAAGCCAGTGTGTAGTTTTGGCTATCGATACAAATTTTATAAACGGTGACTGGTATGTTTATTTGAACGGAGGTCGTATTCCCACAGATATAAAAACGGTAGAATGGGCTAAAAAAGCAGTTGAACTTGGCGCAGGTGAAATTTTGCTTACTTCAATGAATAACGATGGTACTAAAAACGGTTTCGCATTAGACATCACGAGATCTGTTTCAGAAGCCGTTAACGTGCCAGTAATTGCGAGTGGTGGTGCAGGACTCATGGAGCATTTTGTAGATGTTTTCGATCAGGGTAAAGCAGATGCAGCTCTTGCGGCAAGTATTTTTCATTATAAGGAAATAGATATACAGGAATTAAAGCTATATTTAAGAAACAACAATATTCCTATTAGAAGTTAATTTTATTTAGTCTAATGATCAAATCTATGCAATCTATTTTTTTAAAATCATTTCTGATAATCATTTCCCTCGCACTATTGGTTTTTTCCTGTGATGATCCTGAAGAAGGCATTTATCATAAAATAACCTTTGAAAAAAAAGCATCAATGCCTGGTGTTGGACGTTCTTCGGCGGTTGGTTTTGCAATTAACGGAAAAGGATATGTGGCATTAGGTAGAATGGATGCTGTTAATGGAGTGTTAAATGATTGTTGGGAATATAATCCTGCAGATAACACTTGGACAAAGAAAGCAGATTTCCCCGGTTTGGCTCGGGTTAAAGCTGTGGCTGCTTCAATAAATGGTAAAGCTTATGTAGGTTTGGGGTTCGATCCAATAAAAGGGTTGTTTAATAATTCGGCATATTTAAAAGATTGGTGGATGTACAATCCCGAAACCAATAAATGGACAGAAATGGCTTCTTATCCGGGTAATGGAAGAATATCTTGTATGAATTTTATTTTAGATGGTCTGATTTATATTGGTGCAGGATATGAAGGTTTAAATTTTACCAGTGAACTTTACGCTTATAACCCTGAAACAAATGGCTGGACAAGAAAGAACAATATTATTGGTAAAGCAAGATCGGGTTCTGTTGCTTGCTCGAATGGTGAAAAGGCATTTTTTGGAACAGGATTTACCGCTTTCGATGAAAATGACTGGTATGAATATACGTCGGAAACCGACACCTGGAAGAAAAAGAGAAGTTTGCCTGATAGTGGAAGAGAAAATGGAATTGCTTTATCTGTAGGCAATCGTTTTTTTGTTTCAACCGGTCGAAATTTTGGAGGAGAACTGACAGGCGGTAATATCAAATCTGATATTCTTGAATATAATCCCGAAAAAAATACCTGGCACAAAAGGGGCAATATCCCTTCAGGAGAGCGAGAAAATGCAATTTCATTTGTAATTGATAATAAAGCTTATATCGGTTTTGGCGAAAATGATACTACTGTTATTAATGATTTGTGGTGTTTTGAACCTTAATTGAAAATCTAATATCAAAAAATATTGAATAATATGTCCCTAAAAAATATAATTCTATTAATCGCAATATTGTTTTCCTCCTTATTTGTAAGTGCCCAAACTGACACCATCAAATACGATGTGAAACTTTCAACAGTTGTTTCAAGCGGAACATATTCACCTTTCTGGATACAGAGCAAAAGTTATGGAGTTGTTTCTGCTGAACCTCAAAGTTCCTATGTTTCAACAAAAATAAGTAAGGAATATGGTCACGAACAACGTTTTTTCGATTATGGATTTGGTGCAAATTTAATTACAAGAACTGATTATAAGAAGAATGAATTGTTTTTCCATGAATTATATGCCAAAGCTAAAGTTTACCTGTTCACTTTCTCTGCCGGTTTTAAGGAAGAAATTATTGGAAATCAGGATTCGGCTTTGTCGTTGGGGGGATTTATGTATTCTGCAAATTCACAACCGATACCGAAAATTTCAATTGGCATAGATAAATTCAGACCTTTGCCAAACGCAAAAGACATTCAGATAAAGGGCGGAATTTCGCATGGATGGTTTAGAGATAATGCATATATTACCAATATGTTGTATCACCATAAATACCTCTATCTTAAAATTAAAAGCACCGATCGCCCTATCTGGTACGAATTTGGGTTGGATCATTCTGCTCAATGGGGAGGTATATTGCCCGATGGAACCTCACAGTCTGTCGGTTTTTCCGATTTTTCAAAAATATTTTTCGGAAAGGGTGGGGGAAACGAAGCTGACAGAGGTGAACAAATTAATGCTTTAGGAAATCACTTGGTTTCGCAAAGTGTGAAAATTGAAGGTCATATAGGGGATTATAAATTAAGTGGATATTGGCAAAATTTATCAGAAGATGGTCCAATAATTCTTATTTGGAATTCGATGAATGTTCGTGATGGACTTTGGGGCTTTTCGGTGAAAAACGATAAGTTCTCCTATCTGAAAGGTTTCTTGTACGAATTTTTCAGTTCTACTGATCAATCTGGCCCTTTTCATGACAAAGATGGTGTAATTTATGGTGGTAATGATGCTTATTTTAATAACTATATATATCTTTCGGGATGGACTTATTATGGAAGAACTATTGGTGCACCATTAATTACATCGCCCATATATAATACTGATGGAAATATCAGTATAACTAATAATAGAGTAAGGGCGCATCATTTAGGTTTAGAGGGTGATGTGGAAGGTTATAAGTATAAATTAATGACCACTTTTAGTGAAAATTATGGATTGTACTATGGCAGATATAAGCCTATGAGGCCAAATACATCTATTTTACTCGAAGTGAATAAAAGATTTCCGAAACTTTGGAATATAGAAACAAAACTTTCGGTTGGAGCTGATTTTGGAAAAATGTATGGCAATTCAGCAGGTTGTATGGTTACAATCAGAAAATCCGGTGAAATTTTTAAATATTGATTGAACGTAGTAGAGACAGGTATGCCTTGTCTCTATGTTTTAAAACCAAATGTCAATTTGGAATATTTAATGCTCTGACAATAAAAAAGTTATTACTATTGTTGTTTTCGAGTAACCTGTAGAAGCTGCAATTACCCCAACTTGCCGGCTTATCTTCAATGACCATATCTTCGCCTGTATCATTCAATACAAATTTTTCTATCAATTTATGCCAATTCCGAATACGTGCTGCACTTTTGGAATAATCAAAATAATCATTCGAATTGCTGCATAACTCTTTGATCTTAAGTTTGTAAATCGTTTGATATTCGGGTATTTCAAGTATTTTTTTTACCAATGGATAAGTATTATTACCCCAGTTTAATACATCTTGTTTTCCAGCATCTTTTATTAATTGTGAAGTTCCTAAGGTATTATCATAATCGAATGGAATGAAAAAGAACTTGCCTTCCGAATTGAAGTAAAAATAAAAATTATTTTTATTGATCCAATAATCATCCCACATCCCACACATAACACTAACAGCATAAGTTTTAAGAAATAACTCAACATCCATTTTCTGAGTTATCCAGGTTTTAAAATCATCTCCGGTTTTGTTGTTCAGATTTTTAATAAAATCTACTAACTGAGCTTTTGCTATTTCAATATTCTCAATATTGTTTTTTAAATCGTAAACTGGGGTAAACGTATTATTAAGAGTTATATTCTCAACACTCATTAGTGATGTGTTTGTACTTTTGAAATCTGCTCCATAATTGGCTTTCCAAAGAAAACCATTTGCATCGCCAAAGTTAGTTTTTCGGTTTTCAATAAATTCATTGTCAACAGGTTCAAGTATTTCGTACACCCCGAAATAAGCAGTATCAGTGTCTTCTTTTATTTTTAGTTTCAACCGGCAATAGCTCGATTGAGGTGCGGTCCACACTCCGAAGCGTTCAAATAAATCATAGCAATATACTTCACGTACATACATTGCATCATCTTTAAACCATTTAAGATTAATTTTTTCAACACCCGAAATGTCTTGTCCTGTAATAAATTTATTGAACTTTACCGAAAAACTTGCATGATTCCAATCGGGTTTTGTAGCATTATGTGGCTCATTTTTAGTCCCTTCAGGTCTTCTGCGGCTGGTATTTCCTCTGAGTCTTATTCCACAATTGTTTAAATTACTCGATGTTTTTTCGTTTTTTATTTTGAAGGAGCATTTAATATATTCTTCATTATTAGGATTTTGATCGAAATATGCTAATAAGTTATTCCATTCGTCAGTCGTCATTTCAATAAAAATTTCGGGTAACGATTCAATATCATAGAAATTTATTTTTGTTTCTTTAGGTATTGTATCAGTTGTGTCGGGTTTATCTTCGGGTATAGTAGATTCCGGGTCGCAGGACTGAAATGATAAAATGAAACTGAATAGAAATAATGATGAAATAACAAATCTCAATATCCTATTTAGGTAGATTAAAATATTGTCTGAAATAAATGTGATATTTTTGTTTTCTAAGATATTCATTTTAAAGTTGTTGGAATGCGATTTGAAGAGAAATAAAGTAATAGGAAATTATTATGGAATTATCATTTGAATACCACTAGGAATAATTTCCACACTAACAGGCGAACTGCAATTTACAACAATACCATCTGCTTCAAAGATTCCGTTATGTTCACATTTTAGCGTGAGTTTTGTTGTTTGAAATGAATCAATTACGGGATGTTGTAAAATTTTACCATTAAAGAGTAAAGTCAATGCGTAAAGTATATCTTTAAATGTAGGTTTTTTAGCCATCATAACATCGAGCACACCATCATAAGGTAAAGCATTTGGATTTTGTTTCATGCCGCCTCCGCTGTAACACCCATTAGCCACATTCATTGTAAACATAGGTTCGTTTATGTTTTTTTCAGTAGATTTAATCGAAACTTTATGTGCGCGATAGCTAAAAACAGCCCCCAACAATGCAATTGTATAGAGAAATGAGTGACTTCCCACGTACTTTTTCATTCGGTTTGTGTTATGCGCTACTGCGGCATCCAATCCAAATCCAACCGAATTAATAAAGTAATGAACTAACTTCTCATCTTCGAGTACGTAATTGATTTTCCCAATATCGATAGCCTGAACTTTATTTTTAAGGAAAACGTCAATCGAGTGTTTAAAATCATTGGTTAAACCCCAGAAACGCCCCCAGTCATTACCTGTACCACGTGGTATCAGACCTATCTTTATTTGTGAAGTATCAGCAATATTAGCATTGAAAATTCCGTTAATCACTTCGCTCATAGTCCCATCTCCTCCAACAACCAGAAAATTTCGATAGTTTAATTCTGCGAAATGTTTTGCAATTCTGATTGCATGACCCGAAAATTTTGTGACCTTATAATCAAAATGGACACCAGCATGTTTGAGGGATAAAAAGATATATTTTCTTTGTTGGCGATATTTCTTTTTGCCCGACTTAGGATTGATAATTACCGCCCAATGTTGTGATGTGATTTCCATAATAGTCCCTTAGATCCTAAAGCGGTGATTCTTAGATTAGATATTGTGAATTTTGAAAAAAACTTTCAGAAAATCTTGAATTTATATTTTATTGGAAGTCAAATATAAATCAAGTATTGTCATCGCAGCCATGGCTTCAACAATAGGAACCGCTCTGGGTAATACACACGGGTCATGTCGTCCACGGGCACTCAGTTCTACCTCATTGGCATTTATATCAAGGGTTTCCTGTTTTTTTGCAATAGTAGCTACCGGTTTAAACAGCACCCTGAAATAAATATCCTGACCGTTGCTAATGCCGCCCTGGATTCCACCCGAATGATTAGTTTTGGTAATTATTTTGCCACCATCATTCATAAATGGGTCGTTCAATTCAGAACCTTTCATAGCTACTCCTTCGAATCCGCGACCATAATCAAATCCATGTGTAGCATTTATACTGAGCATTGCCTGCGCTAATCGTGCTTGAAGTTTGTCAAAAATGGGTTCGCCCAATCCTACAGGTACGCCTCTGATAATACAGGTTATAATTCCTCCGGTTGAATCTCCTTCTTTTTTTAATTGTTCAATATACTGAATCATTTTTTCGGCTACATCTTGTTGCGGACAACGGATAATGTTGCTTTCAGTTAATGATAAATTCAAACTATCGGCAGGAAGTGTTATAGCTATTGGTCCTACCTGTGAAGTAAACGCCGTAATTTCAATCCCTAATTTACGTAACGTTGATTTTGCAATGGCTCCTGCCACAACACGCGAAGCAGTTTCACGTGCAGAACTTCTGCCTCCACCACGATAATCGCGAATCCCGTATTTTTGTTGGTATGTAAAATCAGCATGTGATGGACGATAAACTTCTTTCAAATGATCGTAATCAGAACTGTGTTGATTCTGATTCCAAATTATAAATGCAATAGGAGTTCCTGTGGTTTTTCCTTCGAAAATGCCTGAGAGAAATTCAACTTTATCATCTTCTTTTCTGGGTGTCGATATCGAAGATTGTCCGGGTTTACGCCTGTCAAGTTCACTTTGAATGTAATTTTCATCGAGTTCAATGCCTGCCGGGCAACCATCTACAATTCCTCCGATTGCCTTTCCGTGTGATTCGCCAAATGATGTAAAAGTGAATAATTTACCGATTGTATTTGACATGATTATATAATTGTTGTTCGGAAATAATGTTTTGTAAAAATTATGTTTTTCGTAAAAAAACTGATAATTAAACACAAAGATACTGTTTTTTCAGGAAGATAAAAATAAATGATTATCCGCATAAAGACCTAAACTAAACCAATAGGGGTTTCACCCCTAAAACCCGACTTACTTTTTTGCCTTGATGCAAAAAAGTAAGCAAAAAAAATCAAGACTGTGCCTGCTTCACTCGAAAAACTTACGCTCGATAGGCTTAAATCGTCCAAACTCACACCGACGAAATACGTCGGTGCTCA
>CAYNHC010000055.1:1263-15848 GCA_964396705.1 uncultured Paludibacter sp. | reverse complement strand
GGGACGTCAATTTCGAAAAGCTCGATTATGACAAACAGGCTGATTTTGTTATTGCTCGTGTGTTCGAACGTGGTGATATTGAAGATATTCGTCAGTGTCGTAGGTATTACGGTGATAAGAAAGTGGAAGAAGTATTGTTGAATGTGCCCTTTTTACCAGAACATAGAATACATTTGGCCGCTGCTGTAATAAATCATCAACTTATTGATTTTAAATGTTATATAAAAAGACAGTTGAACCCGGGACTTTTTCCTTACTAAAGGAATTAATGCTCATACCGGAATTAGCCGACTATTCTTTGGTTGGTGGAACTGCTCTTGCACTGAAATATGGTCACAGGATTTCGATTGATTTGGATTTGTTTTCTGAAAATAAACCTGAAAAAGAAAAAATTGAAAAAAGTTTAAGAAGCAAGTTCGGGGATAGATTCGTTTATGAAAATACTAAATCGACTTGGGGAATTTTTTGTTATATTGATAATATTAAAGTTGATATTGTAAGTTATCCTCATTCCACTATTGCAACTCCTGAGTACAAAGAAGGTATAAGATTTTACAGCGACAAAGACCTAATGGCGATGAAAATTCAGGCAATATTAGGACGTGGAAAGAAGAAAGATTTTTGGGATATTGCCGAACTGCTTCATCATCATTCACTTCAGGAAATGATGGATTGTCATAAAGCTAAATACCCTTCACAAATGCTGGGAATATCTATTGCCGATGCACTAACTTATTTTGTTGATGCCGACGAGAGTGAGGAGCCCGAAACAATAAAACCCATGACATGGAACGAAGTGAAAAGTTTCATAAGTTTAAAAGTTAGAGAGTTTTTAGCATAAATTATTCAAATTATGAAGTTTTTTTGAAAAACAGTAAATAGTAACCCCGATAGCTATCGGGAAAATAGTAAATATAATCATGACAAAACAAGAATTATTCGAAAATATTCAGCGTAAAAAATCCTTTTTGTGTGTGGGTTTGGATACCGATGTAAATAAAATTCCGGAATTTTTATTCGACGAATCAGAAGATCCCATTTTTGAATTCAATAAAGCAATTATCGATGCCACTGCCGATCTTTGCGTAGCGTATAAACCTAATCTTGCTTTTTACGAAAGTCAGGGTCTTTCAGGTTGGGATGTGTTGGAACGGACAGTTGATTATATCCGCGAAAATTATCCCGATCAGTTCATAATAGCTGATGCCAAGCGTGGAGATATTGGCAATACTTCGGCTATGTATGCACGAACTTTTTTGGGAAACATGGATTTCGATTCGGTAACAGTGGCACCTTATATGGGAGAGGATTCGGTTAAGCCCTTCCTTACCTACGAAAACAAATGGGTTATCTTGCTTGCATTGACTTCTAATAAGGGTGCATACGATTTTCAGTTTATGAAGGATGAAGAAACTGGTGAAAGATTGTTCGAAAAAGTATTGAAAACTTCGCTCAGCTGGGGAACTGACGAAAACCTCATGTATGTAGTTGGGGCTACCAAAGCCGAAATGCTAACCGAAATTCGCGCTGTTGTACCCGAACATTTTTTACTTGTTCCAGGAGTAGGAGCACAGGGCGGGAGTTTGGCTGATGTTGCAAAATACGGATTGAACAGCAGTTGTGGGTTGCTCGTAAATTCGTCACGACAAATTATTTACGCATCGTCCGATAAAGATTTTACTGAAAAAGCAAGAGCAGAGGCTCTAAATGTGCAAAACGAAATGTCCGAAATATTAGAAAATGCAGGTTTAATTTAAGTCTTTGTATTACTGAGTTTTGTTGTGAAATTTTTTTATATATCTCAAACCTGATATTTTTTATGTCAGGTTTGAGTTTTTTTATTGCGATAATAATATTTTTAACCACTCTGCAAACAATTTATTAAAAGTTGCTGTTGTTTATAACAATCATTTGCTGTGATTTACTGTTTGTTCATTGAATAATTATGTGTATTTTTGGGAAAAAATTTTATTATTAAACAACTTTCTAAAGAATGAAGAAAATCATACCGAGGCTTTTGTCAGTTATTGTCTCTTTAATATTCCCCATATTAATTTTCGCTGAAACTTCAAATCTGATAACTCAATTGAAAGTTATAGATAATGATACAACATTCAGATATCTATATTATTATGATGCAAATAATAATAAATCGTTAGAAACTAAATATTTTTTAAATGAAAATATTTGGAATAAGTTAACGCAAACTGAATGGATATACAACAATAATAAATGTGAGATTCAGCGCGAAAGAGTTTTTAAATCTAATGACTGGCATAATGTTTATGAAATTAATTACACCTACGAAGATGATCTGCTAATTTCAGAAACTCATTTCAAGTTTGTAAATGGAATGGCAGAACAACAAAAAATGGTAATATTTACTTATGAGAATTCAAAGCTGAAAACTAAAAAAGACTTTTTTTCTGTCAACAACCAGTTGATTTTAAAACAAGTTGTTGAGAATAATTATGAAAACGACACCTTAAAATCTACTTCGATAAAAAAAATATCTTCTGTGCCATCCGAAATGGAAGAGTATAAATCAAGTTTTGATTATAATACATCAGGGATGTTATTATCCAAAATAACTGAAGTAAAGACTCCTGAAAATGAATGGTTAAATGTAGAAAAAGTAAACTGGTACTATAATAGCTCAACAAATAAATTATTATCATTACGAACCAAAAAGTGGGACGCGGTAATTAATAAATGGGAGAATTCTTCCATGATAAATTATGAATACAGTACAACTAACGAAAAAGTTGTTGAAACTTATTACAGATGGTCAAGTATGTTTTGGGAAAGGAATACAAAATATACTTATGAATATGATTCCAATGGAAGTTTGTTAAACACAACGTTAATGCTCCCAATTTTCAGACAATGGAGAACTGTATCGACAATTAATTATTCAGATTTTATAAACGATAAGGCTAATAAAATGGAAACTGTTCTCAGTTTTTGGGGTGGAAATACAGGAGACAAAATTAGCGCAGAAATTCCTTTCAGATTTAACAGTGACATGGAGATAAAAAAAGGAAATCAGATTATCATTTCTTACGAAAAAGTTGATAACACTGATATTTCAACTTACTCTATGACAAACGACTTATTAATAAATGTTTATCCCAATCCTTCTGAAGATTATTTTTATTTTAATCCTGAAAAATATAAAGTTAATTCATGGGCAGTTTATGACTTGAATGGTCAAATGGTTATTCAACATGGAAACGAAATCAGAACCGGTGTAATAGATATGGCAAATGCTCCAAAAGGAATTTACTTGTTAAAAGTATATACTTCAGATAAAGTTATGACTCAAAAACTAATTAAAAAATAGAAAAATATCAATATAACAAACTGTGAAACAGGTATGTAAATTTGAGTTCTTGCCTGAATAAGAGAATTCGTACACTTGCTTCATAAATAACAAAAAACAATTTTTTAAAATGAAAACAAAAATATTATTAATTATGACTGCAATTTCTGTTGCCGGGATGGTAATGGCCGAAAACCCACTTCTGAGTCCATATAAGACTACATATCAGACAGTTCCATTTCAATTGATTAAAACAGAGCATTACTTTCCTGCATTCGAGGAAGCAATGAAACAACATGATAAAGAGATAGAATTGATTGTAAATAACAAACAAACACCAACATTTGAAAATACGATTGAAGCGCTCGAAAAAGCCGGATCTTTGCTTAATAAGGTAAGTTCTCCTTTCTATAATTTATTGAGTTCCGAAACCTCTGATGAATTACAGGACGTGGCTCAAAAGATTTCTCCTTTGATGACTGAACATTCGAACTCAATTTCTTTAAACGAAAAACTCTTTGCCCGGGTTAAAGCAGTTTATGACGGAAAGGATAAGTTAAGTATAACAGCTGAGCAACAAATGTTGCTAAAAAACACTTACGATGGTTTTGTAAATAGTGGAGCAAATTTATCGGATAAAGATAAAGCTATTTACCGTGAACTGTCTAAAGAGCTAAATATGTTGACATTGCAGTTTGGTCAGAATGTTTTAAAAGAAACAAATAACTGGTCATTGTTATTAACAGATAAAAGTTTGCTTTCAGGTCTTCCTGCCGATGTATTGGATATGTTGGCATTAAATGCAAAAAAAGCCGGCAAAGAAGGTTGGTTGTTAAATTTAAAAGCTACTTCTTATGGTCCATTTATGAAATATGCCGATAACCGCGATTTACGCCGCGAATTATATATGGCTTTCACCAAACGGAGCTTACAGGGTGGGGAATATGATAATGTAGAAAATGTCCGGAAAATTGCAAATACTAGATTGAAAATTGCCAACCTATTGGGACACAAATCTTACGCTGATTATGTGTTGGTGCGTCGCATGTCTGAAAATAAAGAAAATGTAAATAATTTACTTGATAAATTGCTTGCTGCATATAAACCAGTAGCCGAAAAAGAATATGCTGAAGTTCAGGCTTATGCCGATAAAAATGGTGCGTATTTTAAATTACAAGCCTGGGATTGGTCTTATTATTCAGAGAAACTAAAAGATGAGAAATATCAGTTGAACGATGAAATGCTGAAACCATACTTTGAGTTGGAAAAAGTTAAAAAAGGCGTTTTTGGATTAGCTACACGCTTGTATGGAATAAAATTCGTGAAAAATACAACTATTCCGGTTTATAATCCTGAAGTTGAAGCTTTTGATGTTATAGATGAAAAAGGAAAATTTATTTCTGTACTTTATACCGATTTTCATCCACGCGACAGCAAACGTGCCGGTGCATGGATGAGTGAATATAAAGGTCAATGGATGGATGGAAAAAAAGACAGTCGTCCACATATCACTATTGTTATGAATTTTACCCGTCCTACCGAAACTAAACCGGCTTTATTGACTTTTGATGAAGTTACCACTTTTTTACATGAATTTGGACACTCGCTCCATGGCATGTTATCAAAATGTAAGTACGAATCAATTTCAGGTACCAATGTTTATCGCGATTTTGTTGAACTACCTTCGCAAATTATGGAAAACTGGGCTGTTGAAAAAGAATTTTTAGACGGTTTTGCAGTTCATTATCAAACAGGTGAAAAAATACCCGCCGAACTGATAAAGAAAATTAAAGATTCGGAGAACTTTAATGCTGCAAATATTTGTCTTCGTCAGTTAAGCTTTGGATATCTCGATATGGCATGGCATTCTATCGAAGCACCTTTCGAAGGAGATGTGATATTGAATGAAAAGAAAGCTATGGCTTCAACACAAATTCTCCCGGTGGTTTACGAATCAGCAATGAGTCCTACTTTCAGTCATATTTTTTCGGGTGGTTATGCAGCCGGATATTATAGTTACAAATGGGCTGAAGTACTAGACGCAGATGCATATTCAGTATTTGCAAAAAATGGAATTTTTGATACAAAAACTGCTGCTTCATTTCGTAAGAACATTCTTATGAAAGGTGGTAGCGAACATCCAATGGTATTGTATAAAAGATTCAGAGGACAAGAACCAACCATCGATGCTCTGCTTAAGCGTAATGGTATTGTCTCTGATATAGCAAAATAATATGTTGAGATTAACGAATAAAAGAATGATTTGATCATTCTTTTATTCATTAAATTAACGTGCGAGTTCGACATAAGCAGTCTATTAATAATATAATTACATATTAGAATCCTGAAAGGATTCAATGTAAATAACCGCGGGTGAAACCCGTGGGTAACAAATAACCGAATACAAGAACCCTGAAAGGGTTCAATAACAGCAATTTACATATTGAACCCTTTCAGGGTTCTTGTTTATTTTCATTAGCTCCCACGGGTTTCACCCGCGGTTATTCACATTAAAGTCCTTCGGACTTTTAAAACGAATAAGTTATTGAATTTTTAGAAATCTTATGTCGAACTCACGTTAAATTAGTTATTTTTGAATTTCAAATGAAATGTTTTATGGTTATTAGATTAAATAAACCATTAACAATTTGTAATCTTAATAATCAAAGATAAGTTTTTGATTTATCGTGCATATAATCAAATATCTAACTCATAGTTGTTATTTTTTTTTGTAACCACTTATAATTTAAAAAATGAAAAAATTCTTTTTTATTACTTTATTGGTTTCGTTGCTAATATCATGTAACAAAACTCCGGAATATGCCACTTTTGATGATTATCCGGTTTATGAAGGTTCCGATCTTGAATTAGTGTATTCACCTCATGCCAGTAAGTTCAGGGTTTGGGCGCCAACTGCCACACAGGTTAAACTGTTGCTTTATGATGATGGATACGAAGGTAGCGCTTACGAAGTTCAAAATATGAAGCGCTCGGAAAAGGGAACATGGAAGTTAAAAGTAAAGGGGAATTTAAAAGGGAAATTTTATACTTTTCAGGTCAAGATTGGTGAAAAATGGTTGGATGAAACTCCCGGAATGTGGGTGAAAGCAACCGGTGTAAATGGGAAGAGAGCTGCGATCGTTGATTTTTCCGAAACAAATCCTGATCGTTGGGAACTCGATAAACGACCACCACTTACCAATTTTACCGATATTATTTTATATGAAGTTCATGTAAGAGATTTTTCAACTTCGCCTACTTCAGGCATGAAAAACAAAGGTAAATTTCTTGCATTTACGGAGCAGGGAACAAAGAATGTGGCTGGCCAGTTTACAGGTATAAATCATTTAAAAGAACTTGGTGTAACCCACGTCCATCTTTTACCTTCCTATGATTATGCTTCGGTAGATGAAACTAAACTTGCTGAAAATAAATACAATTGGGGATACGATCCGCTTAATTATAATGTACCTGAAGGAGGATATTCGTCAGATCCTTACAATCCATTGTCACGCATTAAGGAGTTCAAACAAATGGTTCAGTCATTTCACAATTCAGGTATCAGGGTAATAATGGATGTGGTTTATAATCATACCTTTACAGCGGAGAAATCAAATTTTAACCTGTTAGTTCCCGGTTATTTTTACCGTATGAATGCCGATAGTACATGGTCGAATGCTTCGGGGTGTGGTAATGAAACTGCGTCGGAAAGAGCAATGATGCGTAAATACATGATTGAATCGGTAGTTTATTGGGCAACCGAATATC
This sequence comes from uncultured Paludibacter sp., assembly GCA_964396705.1. Taxonomy (GTDB): domain Bacteria; phylum Bacteroidota; class Bacteroidia; order Bacteroidales; family Paludibacteraceae; genus Paludibacter. The sequence continues at coordinate 8,758 of CAYNHC010000055.1, read as the reverse complement.
ACGTAGATGGTTTCCGTTTCGATTTGATGGGTATTCATGATATTGAAACAATGAATATGATAAGAGAGGCGCTTGACAAAGTTGATCCAACGATATTTATTTATGGTGAAGGCTGGACTGCTGCGGGTACACCGCTTGCTGAAGATAAACGTGCGGTAAAAATCAACGCAAAGAAGCTTAAAGGAATAGCTGTTTTCAGTGATGATATCAGAGATGCACTTAAAGGCAGTTGGATGCATTCTGATATTCCCGGATTTGTATCTGGAATTGACAGTTTGGAAGAAAGTGTGAAATTTGGAGTAGTTGGAGCCACTCAACACCCGCAGATTGATTATTCTAAGTTGATTTATTCAAAAGCTCCTTATGTTAACGATCCTGTTCAAATAATTAACTATGTATCATGTCACGACGATATGTGTCTGGTTGATAAATTGTCACAATCAAAACCAGCCGATGCTACCCCTGACGAGTTAATCAGATTTAATAAACTGGCTCAAACGGTAGTGTTTACTTCGCAGGGAATTCCTTTTATTTATGCTGGAGAAGAACTTTACCGAAATAAAAAAGGCGTTCATAATACCTATCAATCTCCTGATAGTATAAATCAAATCGATTGGTCTTTCAAAGAAAAGTATAATGATATATATACTTATTATAAAGGACTAATTAGTTTGCGAAAATCACACGCAGCATTCAGAATACCGACTCAAAGTCTGTTACAATCTAATTTGAAGTTTTTGAATGTTACTACACCGAATATTGTTGCATATACTCTTAACGGACATTTAAATGGTGATACCTGGAAGAATATACTTGTGATATATAATGGTAACAGAAAAAATGTAAAGATAGCTATTCCTCAAAGTTCATGGAGTGTAGTTTGTCATGATGGTCAAATCAATTTAAATGGTATTATGCAGGTTAACGATACTATATTTAATGTTGCACCATCATCGGCAAGTATAATGTATGCAGATTAATGAAAAATGTAGGAATGTAAAATTTAAGAATGTCTTTTCAAACTCAAACTAATATAAATAATGGAAGAAGAAGAAAAAATAACGGGATTGCCCGAAAATGCTTATCAGGAATTAAAGGAAGGTGAAGAGTATAAACCTGTGATGCCTTCGGGGAGTAAATTTCCGGAAGTTACAGCTTGGTCACTTGGGATGGGATTATTAATGGCCATTATATTTTCGGCTGCAGCGGCGTATTCGGGCTTAAAAATCGGACAAGTGTTTGAGGCGGCCATACCAATTTCAATTATTGCAGTAGGGGCTTCGGCAGCAATGCGCAAAAAAAACGCTTTAGGCCAAAATGTAATTATTCAATCGATTGGTGCATCATCAGGAGTTATAGTTGCCGGAGCAGTTTTTACTATTCCCGGATTATATATCCTTCAGGCCAAATATCCCGAAATTGAAGTTGACTTCTGGCAGATCTTTTTTTCATCGTTATTAGGTGGTTTTCTTGGAATTTTGTTTTTAATTCCTTTTCGAAAATATTTTGTGAAAGACATGCACGGAAAATTACCTTTTCCTGAAGCCACTGCAACCACTGAAATATTAATGACCGGAGAGAAAGGTGGAACGCAGGCAAAACTTCTGATAATAAGTGGTTTAATCGGTGGTTTGTTTGATTTTTGTTTTTCTGCTTTCCGACTTTGGAGCGAAGAAATCACAACACGTATTGTACCGGTAGGAGAGATGCTTGCCGACAAAGTGAAAATGGTGTTGAAATTTAATGTCAGTGCGCTTATTTTTAGTTTTGGTTATTTGGTCGGACTTCGATATGCATTAATTATAACAGTTGGTTCGTTATTGTCATGGCTTGTTCTTATTCCTTTGGTAAACGAAATTGGCGCTCTTTCAGCAGCTTTAAGTGGTGGTTCCAATCCTTTTGCTGCGATGTCAGCTGAAGATATTTTCAGACTTTATGTTCGACCCATTGGCATTGGATCTATTGCAATGGCCGGTATAATTGGTATCATTAAATCATCCGGAGTTATTGGTAGCGCTTTTAAATTGGCTTTTGGTATCGGTGGAAAAACAAATTCTGAACAAAAAGTGGAAAGAACACAGAAGGATTTAAAAATGTCATTCGTAATGCTTTTTATTTTTCTAACGTTGGTTGCAGTATTTATTTTCTTGCTCATAGGAGTTAAAATCACATTAGTTCAGGCGGCAATTGCTTTGGTTACAGTACTGATTATTTCATTTCTTTTTACAACTGTTGCAGCTAATGCGATAGCTATCGTGGGTTCAAATCCTGTTTCAGGAATGACACTTATGACACTTATCCTATCTTCGGTAATTCTGGTTTCAGTTGGATTAAAAGGTTGGCAGGGTATGGTGAGTGCACTGATTATTGGTGGAATTGTTTGTACTGCATTGTCAATGGCAGGTGGTTTTATTACAGATTTAAAAGTTGGTTATTGGTTAGGGACTACTCCTGTGAAACAACAAACTTATAAATTTCTTGGAACACTGGTTTCAGCAGCAACTGTTGGTGTAGTCATTTTTATCCTTAATCAGGCTTATGGATTTGTTCAGACACCTGAACATTCCGATCCGATGACTGCGCCACAAGCAAATGCAATGGCTGCGATAATTGAACCGCTTATGTCTGGTTCGGGTGTAAGTTGGGTATTGTTGGGAATCGGTGCGGTAATATCAGTTCTTATCAATTGGTTGAAAATTTCTCCTTTGGCATTTGCTTTGGGTATGTTTATTCCACTTCCATTAAATACACCACTTGTTGTAGGAGGCTTACTTAATCATTGGTTTACAAATAGTTCGAAAAATAAAAAGCTGGCTAATTCACGCGTTCAAAGAGGTATTCTTATATCATCCGGGTTCATTGCCGGAGCTGCTTTGTTTGGTGTAATCGGAGCATTTATTATCTTTTTTACAGGCGATGGCGAAGTCCTTAATTTAAATGTGTGGACTGACCCGAATGGTATTGGTGCTCAAATAACTGCTATTGTTGCTTTCCTTGGCTTGTTAGGCTATTTTGTTTGGGAATCGTTCAACGCGAAAGAAGAAGATTGATAAAATATTTCTTAATGCTTAACAAATAAAAAAAGGGAGTGATCCCTTTTTTTATTGAAAATTATCGTAACCTGAATTAGCTGCAAAGTTCTATCTTCGTAAGAATAATAAATAAATGTGTGTAGGTCAGCTATTTAAACTAATCTTTCCATTGTCATCCATAATTTGTCATCTGCTGGAACAGGAGCTGTAATATTGATGGGTAGTTTGGAAACAGGGTGAATAAATTCGACATTACGGGCATGAAGGCTAATACCACCATTAGGATTTGAACGTGCAAAACCATACTTTAAATCACCTTTTATAGGACAACCAATTTTTGCCAGTTGACAGCGGATTTGATGGTGACGACCGGTTTCGAGATGGATTTCAAGTAAATAATAAGTGTCAGAATGAGCGATTAGTTGATACGATAAAGCAGCTTTTTTTGCATTTGGAACCATGTTATCGTGCGCTACCGATTTATTTTGCTTTTCGTTTCGTAACAGAAAATGCTCCAAATGACCGTCCTGATTGGCCGGTGGATTTTTGACGATTGCCCAATAAGTTTTTGTTACTTCCTGATTTTTAAACATTTCGTTTAATCTGGTCAGTGCCTTGCTGGTTTTTGCAAAAAGTACAACACCACTTACCGGACGATCGAGCCGATGGGTAACACCACAAAAAACCTCTCCGGGCTTGTTGTATTTTTCTTTCAGATATTTTTTAATAGTTTCAGAAAGTGGTTCGTCACCGGTTTTATCACCTTGTACAATTTCAGAACAGGTTTTGTTAATCGCTATTATATGATTGTCTTCGTAAAGTACTGTCATAGACCCCTAACCCCTAAAGGGGAATTTAAGTTTGTATTGTTTTGTATATTATCTATTCTATTGTCAATCAATTATTTTAATTCAAATTAAATATCTTTTTTCAGATATCAATACAAATATTTTTTATTCCCCTTTAGGGGTTAGGGGTTTACCCCATAATAGAATCTACAATGCCGCGTTGACGAACAGCTTCGTAAATCAACACACCTGCAGCTACCGAAACATTTAGAGAGTCGATTTCTCCTAACATTGGGATTTTTACCATTTCGTCGCAAAGGCGCAGATGGTTTGGATTAACACCTTCATCCTCAGCACCCATAATTATTCCAATTGGTTCTGACATAACAGCTTCTGTGTAATTTTTGGTTGCTTTTTCGCTTGCTGCTACCAATTTGATACCTGATGAAACTAAAAATTTCAATGCATTACCTAAGTTCTCTTCACGACAAACCGGTATTGAAAGCAATGCTCCTGCTGATGTTTTTACTGCATCGGCATTAATTGAAGCACCACCTTTTGTTGGGATAACAATGGCATCTACTCCTGCGCATTCGCAAGTACGGGCAATTGCACCAAAATTACGTACATCTGTTACTCCATCAAGTATTACAATAAACGGCATGCGTCCCTCTTCGTAAATTCCGGGAATTATATCTTCGATACGTTGATACGCCACAGGTGAAATAAAAGCAATTGCTCCCTGATGGTTTTTCATCGTCATTTTGTTCAATTTTTCAAGCGGAACATATTGTACAGGTACTTGTAATCCTTCCAGAACTGTAAAAAGTTCGCGCGACAATTCACTTGTCATATCCCGGCGCAAGAGTATTTTGTCAATTTCTTTTCCTGCCTGTATAGCTTCAATTACTGTCCTAATACCAAAAATCATATCCTTCTCAGGACGTTGTTTGTTTTTATAGTTTATCATTTTAAAATAGTTTTTTTTCTAAATCAATAATTTGCTGTTCGCGTTCTTCCGAATAGGTTTTGTCATTCAAAGTAATGTGTTTCAGCAAATAAAGTGCCTTGTTATTTAAATTAAGTGCTTCACTTTCTCTTGTCAACAACGAATAAATTTCAGCAGTTTCAAGCATTAGTTTTACAATTGTTTCAAGATATGAAAAACTGTAATTAAGATTTGTAATTTCTTGAATAAAACTCACAGGATCCAATTGCAGAATATTTTCCAAATCAAAATCTACCATTCCGGTAAACGTTTCACTTGCCAATTGCAGACTTTTGTCTGTATCATTACTTACACGAAGTCCATAAATGGCTTCAATGGCAGTACTTAGATTTTGTGATTTTCGTTTAAAATAGGTGATCATAATATAAATGATTTATACTGAGCGCAAAGATACTAAGAATTTGTTGACCTGATTGAAATGTTGGTAAATATGATTAATTATTATTCTAAAAGGAAGAAAGAATCAGTTTAATGCAAACTGATTCTTTTCCTTGTACTTTATAAATTTAATAAATTTCTGTTTTTCAATTGTCATTCATTAGTTTTATTTTGTCTAAAAGCCAGAAAATCAATGATAAAACAACTCCAACAATAGCTGCAAAAGCCATCCCTTTGAGCTGAACTGTACCAATATTAACCGCTGCACCACTAACACCAACTACAAAAGTAACTGCGCCGAGTACCATATTCCGATTTTTGCTGAAATCCACTTTCTGTTCTACAAACATTCGAAACCCTTGAACTGCTATAACTCCATAAAGTAAAACGGTGATTCCACCCATAACAGCGACAGGAATTGTAGAGATGGCAGCTGAGATTTTTCCGATAAATGAAAATGTAATTGCCAGAATGGCGGCACCACGTATTACCCAAACTGAATAAACCCGCGTAATAGCCATCACGCCAATGTTTTCGCCATAAGTAGTGTTAGGAGGCGAACCAGCAAACCCCGACACCAGATTACTAATACCATCGCCTAACAACGAACGATGTAAACCCGGGTTTTTCATAAGGTCTTCATTGGTGATTTTTCCGGTAACAATTAAATGGCTTATATGCTCGGCTAGTACAACAATACAAGCCGGTGCAATAATCAGAATTGCATTCGGGTCGTAAACCGGAGCCTGAAAATGTGGCAGAGCTAACCATGAAGCATTGGCAATGGCAGTAGTGTCAACCATTCCCATGATTAAAGCCAATATATAACCTGCAACAACGGCAAACAAAATGGGGATGATTTGCATAAAACCACGAAACATAACTGAACCGATAATTCCTATTATCAATGTAAACATCGAAACAATGACTGTATTATTGTCCATCATAAAAGGTTGAACAACCTGACCTACATTGGTTGGCCAAGGAGCTAAGCCGGCTTGTTGTACTGCAATGGGAGCAAGTTCGAGCCCAATAATTGCTACTACTGCACCCATTACAGCCGGTGGCATTACCACATCAATCCATTTAATTCCCCATTTCATTACAACAAATGAAATGATGATGAAAAATAGTCCGAAAAATATAAACCCTGATTGTGCGTGCGAAAATCCTCCGTAAGTACTCGAAATGAGCATAACCGGAGCAATAAATGCAAAACTTGACCCAAGGTATGCCGGAATTCCACCTTTGGTTACTAATGTGTAAATTATTGTTCCAATACCATTCATTAATAATGCGATGGACGGATCAACTCCCAAAAGTATAGGAACCAGAATTGTGGCTCCGAACATGGCTGTTAAATGCTGCAAGCTAAGTGGCAGACTTTGGAGTAATGGCAGTTTTTCATGAATGCCGATGCTACGTTTTTCCATTAATTTTTTATTAAGTTGCTCAAATTTGATTTTTTAGAAAATTATGTCTTTTTGTTTTTGATAGTTTATTTGCAATTTATTAAAAGAGTCAGAGGTTTACAATTGCTAATTATGAATTACAAAGTCATTTGCATTGGTACTATATCGGTTTTTTTACAACCCACAAATCCGTTTTCAATTTTTGCATTCATTTCTTTAATGATGTCGGAATAATCGCTACGTAGTCCGCACGAATACATTTCAATGAGTGGATATTTTTCAAGAATATTCGACAGCATCTCTGTTTGCGAAGGTGGAGATGACATTTTACTGTATTTTTCGTAAGTGTATTTTAAAAATACAACATTTTTGTTTATTCCTCTGTTATCCAGCAAATAATTATTGATAAGTTTCGTTGGCTTGGCCAATTTTCCTTCAAAAGTTAAATCTACAGGGTCTGGGTAGGATAGTATTTTTGTTCGGTCTTCATTCATTATTACCGGAACGTAGTCGCTGTAATCCTTCATTGTTTTGTAAATAACTGCCGGAGCACCTGGTATTAACATCGATGCTTCTTTATCGGAAAGTGAATTTTCTTTCATTAGTTTTTTATTTTGACAAGAAGTTGCTGTAAATAAAACAATTAGTGTGAAAAATATAATCTTTTTCATGATAATTACTGTTTAATGAATTTGTTGACTTTTATTCCTTCTTCCGATTGATATTGAAGTATATAAGTGCCTGTTTGTAAATTATTTACATCTATTGCAATAATTCCTGACATTTGAGGAAATACAGATTTTACTTCTTTGCCAAGCAAATTGAAAATTTTTACAGAATTAATTTTTAGATCTGATTTTACGAAAATAATGTCTG
>CAYNHC010000055.1:0-1163 GCA_964396705.1 uncultured Paludibacter sp. | reverse complement strand
TTCAATAGGTTCTGCTAAAATCTCAACCCTCACATTATTTCCCAGTTGACTCCAGGTTATTGAGTTTGCCGGATTATTATTTGCATCGTACCTGATTGATAAATCATATTGTCCGGGTGCAAGTGTTACCAATCCATTGAAATTCAATTCTTTTGTTTCTCCTGAGGCAATGTTTTCCGGGTCAATAGTTACTGACTGATATATTTCTGAATTGTCAACAGACTGCAGATGAATTGTTATTTTTGAGTTATACTCAGAGCCGTTATTTGTAATATTGGCAGTGAATCTTCCTGTTTTGTTCTGATACAAATTACCAGTTTTATTAAACGTGTTTAAAGTAAGCTTTGGATAAGCATCGGTTGGAGGACTGAATTGCAAAGATGAACCAGCGACTGTAACGTTGAGATAATTTGGAGTGCCTACTTTTCCTCTGACAATCGTCCAGTTAGTTTCAGAACTAGCTTTGAAAATTGCATAAAGTTGATAAGTTCCCGGAGCAATTGATGATGGAATAGTTGCTGATGTAAAATTATAATTTGTCCAACCAAAAAAACTGTTCAGATTTATACTTGCAGATTTTAAAACCTGAACTAAGGTTTTACCGTTAAAAAGTCCCAAACCTAAATTACCTGCTAAAATGTTTACTCCATAATTGTAAGTTTTTTGCAGATTAATGTCAAAAGTTCCTGTACGGGTTGTTGATGATATTGAACAAGTTAATGGATAATTTGTGTTTACTATATAGCTGGGTATCGATGTTGCATTTGGTTTCTGTATTCCTTTAATAATATATTGATTGCCATTATAGCCACCTGCATTTCCACCGCCTATTCCTAAATCGTTTGGATTGAGTGCTGATAGTTCAAAGTATCCATCTGAAGCACCTCCCCAACCCCAGTTAAAATGATATAAACCATTACTATCATAACCATCACAAACAAAAATATGTCCACCATCTGATGCCTGACCGTTATACAAAACAGGTCGAGCGGCATTCAATTCTGTTTTAATAAAGTTTTCCCATTCTGATTTTGTATAATAATCTCTGATGTAAACTTGTAAGTTGCTATCGTATCCAAAATATGTAAACAACGCTTTCGCTATATCTGTTGTATATGCACTACTGGTTTTGTTATAGTCCATATTCACTGCCACACCGCAAT
>CAYNHC010000054.1:0-15949 GCA_964396705.1 uncultured Paludibacter sp. | reverse complement strand
AAATTTTAAGTCATAAAAAAAAGTCTGAAATTTTAATTTCAGACTTTTTTTATTAATTTATGAATATGAATTTATTCTGCCGTATTTGACAAATTTACACCGGCCAATTCTGGATCGACAAGAATACGTCCACAATATTCACAAACAATTATTTTTTTACGAAGACGAATGTCTAACTGGCGTTGTGCCGGAATTTTGTTGAAACAACCACCGCAAGCATCACGTTGTACATAAACGACAGCTAAACCATTGCGTGCATTTTTTCTGATTCTTTTAAACGCAGTAAGCAGACGTTGCTCTATAAGTTGTTCAATTTGTTTGGCGTGTTCGCGAAGTTTTTCCTCTTCTTGTTTTGTTTCCGAAACAATTTCATTCAACTCCCCTTTTTTCTGATCTAAATCAAGTTTACGTTCAGATAATTGATTAACAGTATTTTTCTGTTCTACGGTTTTACTTTCTTTAGCAGCTGTGAACTCCTTGATTCTCTTTTCGTACAACTCAATTTCAAGTGTTTGAAATTCAATTTCTTTTGATAGAAAATCATATTCCCTGTTGTTCCTTACATTGTCTTGTTGTTCTTTGTAACGAGCAATTTTTGTACGGGCTTCTTCAATTTCATTTTTCTTAATTGAAATACTTTTCTGAATTTCATCAATTTCTGAATCGAAATGTTCAAGACGTGTATTTAAACCAATTATTTCGTCTTCAAGATCCTGAACCTCTAAAGGAAGTTCGCCACGTAAAATTTTTATTTCATCTATTTTTGAAACTACTTTTTGAAGGTCATATAATGCATGAAGTTTTTCTTCAACGGTAATTTCTTTTTCTGTTTTTGCTTCTGTAGCCATTTTGATTACAAATAATTTATGGGATTTGTTTTTATCTCTGAAATTTGGACTGCAAATGTAGGCATTTTTTTTGTAATTATCTCATAAAAAATGTCTTTTGTGAATTGTTCACTCTCATAATGACCTAAATCCGCTATTAAAATTCGTCCATCGGCATCAAAATATTCGTGATACTTAAAATCTGCCGAAATAAACACATCGGCATTATGGCTAATTGCGTCTTTAAGAAATGTACTACCTGAACCTCCACATACTGCTACCCGACTAATTTTCTTTCCTAAGAAATCTGTATGTCGAATTACAGAGCAGCCAAATACTGATTTGATTCTATTTAAAAAAAACAATTCATCTTCTTCAATTTCCAACTCTCCAATAACTCCTGCACCTGCTTTATTCCATACATTTTGGAGAGGAATAATATCATAAGCTGGCTCTTCATACGGATGAACTTTTATGAGTTTATCAATTAATTTACTTTTTAAATATTCCGGGAAGATCATTTCAACCCGTACCTCAGGTTCGCTGTGAAATTGATTTATTTCACCCACAAATGGATTTGCTTCATTATTTCCCCGAAAAGTTCCGATTCCTTCGATATTAAAACTGCAAGAATCGTAATTTCCAATATGTCCCGCACCAACTTCGAATAATGCCTCACGTAAACTATATGCGTGAATAATGGGTACAAAAGTGACTAATTTAAGTAATATTCCCTGCTTTCCCTGAAGAACTTTTAAGTTTTTAAGACCGATTTTTTCAGCAATTTTTCCGTTTACACCTTTCAATACGTTATCAACATTTGTGTGAGCAGCATAAATTGCAATATCATTCTTAATTGCCATTTTTATGCAGCGTTGAACTTCATTTTGTCCTGTTAATCGCTTAATTCCGTTGAATATCAACGGATGATGAGACACAATTAAATTGCATTTTTTATTTATAGCCTCAGTAATAACTGCTTCAGTAACATCAATTGTAATTAACACTCCATTAATCTCCGCGTCCGGATCACCTACTATCAATCCAGAGTTATCATAACTTTCCTGCAATGATAATGGTGCGAAATCTTCAATTAAATTTGTTAGTGTTTTTACAATCATGTTTAAAGTATTTCAGGAAAAGTGAAATATAGCCTAATAGAAATTTACTTTTTTTCGTCGGTTACTTCTTCAGCAACAGTTTTTTCTTCTTCTTCTTTTTCCGCAATAAAATCAACTAAATTATTGTTTATAAGTAAATTATACCAATTAATAAGTTTACGGATATCACTCGGATAAACTCTATCTCGATCGTAATCAGGAAGTATTTCTGACATTAATTTTCGCAAAGTATCATTATCCGCTTTCGAATCAATTTGACAGTTTAGACCTTTTTCTTTTAATTTCAGATTTTCAAGTACTTGACCTAACGGAACTTCGGTTGTTTCCGTAAACATAGCTATATCTCCTAAAGATACAACTTTGTCTTTCGAGTATGCAGGAATTCGTTTTTTATCTATCAATGATTCAACTACTAACATATTTTTTCCCTGCGAAACGAGTTTAAAAAGTCCGGGCTTACCGGTAATTGATAAAATTTCTTTTAACATACTGATATTAATTTTTTATGTGCCAGCAAAAATAATTGTTTTTTCTTACTCTGTACAGAATATCAAATATTATGTGGCTTTTTTAGCAAATTTTTTAATTATTTGTTTTGTTTTGAATGAAGTCAAATTACAAGAATCTACTCAATTCATTTAGTTTTATTTTTCCTTCGTAAATTGCTTTTCCCGTTATTACAGCAGGGATATTGGCATCATTTAACAGTTCAATATCTCGAATCGAACTAACTCCACCGCTTGCAATCAGATAAATTCCGGGTATTTCTGATATCATTTTTTCATATAGTCCGATAGCAGTTCCTTCTAACATACCATCCTTACTAATATCAGTACAAATTACTTTGTTAATCCCCTGTTTAATATAATTTTCGACAAATTTAATCAAATCCAAATCGGTTGTTTCCAACCATCCGCCAACAGCAATTTTTTCATCTTTCACATCAGCTCCGAGTATGATTTTTTCACCACCATACTTCTGAATCCAGGAAAGAAATATTTCCGGATTTTTTACAGCAATGCTACCACCTGTAACCATTTGTGCACCACATTCGAAAGCAATGCGTAAATCATCGTCCGATTTGAGTCCACCTCCAAAGTCAACAATCAGATTGGTTTTTGATGTTATCAGCTCCAACACTTTATGGTTTACAATATGCTGCGCTTTAGCTCCATCAAGATCTACAAGGTGCAATCGACGAATTCCAGCATCGGCAAACATTTGAGCAACTTCAAGCGGATTCTCGTTATAAATTTTTTTTTGCAAATAATCGCCTTGAGACAAGCGAACACATTTTCCTTCAATCAGATCAATAGCCGGAATTATTTCAATCATAATGTTTTTACTTCAAATCTTTTTGGCTTGCAAAAGTAATAAAAAACAATTATAAAAATTTATTGCATTGAAATAATAGCTTCTAAAACATATAAATATTTGAAAATGAATATAATGTATTGTTTTTTGAAATAATATCCTTTTATTTCGTAACGAAATTTTGAGTACTAAATAGTATTTTTGTAAAATCTTTAATATTAACAAATTATAAATTGAAACCAAATAAGTACAAACCTATTGTATTATTTAGTAATTTCGTTAAGTTTTTTGAATTTATAAATAAAACATTTTTCATTAGCACATAATTCTCTTCTTTTAATAAAAGTATATGCATAACTATTTAAAATTAATCCGCATTAATAATTTATTATTCATTGTTTTTATACAATTAGTAATGCGCCATGCAATACTGATTCCAATTTTACAAAAATATGGTTTTGAAGCATCTCAGACATCGGGGATATATGTCTTATTAATAATCGCTACGGTTTTGATTGCTGCTGGCGGTTATGCTCTGAATGATTATTTTGATGTAAAAATAGATGCTCTAAACAGACCAGAAAAACAAGTAGTAGGAAGAATTATTCCACGAGAAACAGCGATCATTATACATCAGGTTTTAACTTCGATAGGTATATTAGTCGGCTTAGCACTTGCCTATTTAGCCGGCAGTTTTACGTTGGGATTAATATTTATTGTTGTGCCAGGACTATTGTGGTTTTATTCAGCAAGTTACAAACGTCTATTCTTAACAGGAAATCTGATTGTAGCTTTTATCTCAGCTATAACGGTATTAATTGTTGGCATTACAGAACTTGCTTTCTTACGAAAAGAATTTGGAGATTTAATTTATGAAACACCTATACCTAAAGAACTTTATGGATGGATTGGAGGATTTTCAGTTTTTTCATTTCTTTGTACCTGGATTCGCGAAATAATAAAAGACATGGAGGATGAAAAAGGTGATCGTGAATTTGAATGCCGGACAATGCCTATAAAATGGGGCATTGAAAAAACAAAATTATTTCTTTATGGTTTAATTATTGTGACAAATTTATGTTTATATCTCATTAATTATCAGTACATAAACTTTGAAGGCACACTTACAATACGATATATATTTTTTGGATTGACTTTACCCTTTGTTGCTTTGTCTAATTTAATTTTCAAATCAAAAACGCCAAAGGAATATCATCAGGCATCAGATTTATCAAAAACAATTATGCTAATAGGGGTAATTTATGCTTTCATATTTTATTACTTACAAGCAAAAACTTATGGAATCAGTTTATTCAATTTGTTTATTGTAAAATAGCGAACAATAAGATGAACATTTTATGGAAATACTTACCAATTTAAAAAATTATCAGATTATCCTTGGTTCGGAATCGGCCCGACGTCGGGAATTATTAAAAGGATTACAAATCCCATTCGAAGCAATAACAATTGATGTTGAAGAAACATTTCCAACAGCAATGGTTGGGGTTGATATTCCCATGTATCTTGCTGAAAAAAAAGCAAATGCCTATAATTTTGAAAAAAGTGAAAACACACTTTTAATAACTGCAGATACAATAGTTTGGCACGAAGGTTCTGTGCTTGGTAAACCAAAAAACAAACAAGAAGCAAAAAAATTTCTTGAACGATTGTCGGGAAAAACGCATCAGGTGATTACCGGAGTTTGTATATCAACATTGAAGCGAAGAAAAACCTTTCATGTAATATCGGATGTACGATTTGCGAATCTGACTTCTAACGAAATAGAATATTATCTCGAAAATTTTAGTCCGTATGATAAAGCAGGAGGATACGGAGTTCAGGAATGGATAGGATTTGTAGGTGTTGAACATATCAACGGTTCATATTTTAATGTGATGGGGTTGCCTGTACAGCGACTTTACAATGAATTGAAAAGATGGAAATGAGTCACAAACAAAGTGATTGTTTGAAATAAAAAACAATAAATACATGTCAAAATTTGTCATATATCAGGTAATGCCCAGACTATTTGGGAATTACAATACCAACTTAAAACCTAACGGAACTATCGATGAAAACGGTTGTGGAAAGTTCAATAGTTTTACAACAAAAGCCCTGAAAGAAATAAAAAAACTGGGAGTAACTCATGTTTGGTTCACCGGGATTATTGAACATGCCACACAAACGGATTATAGTGTCTATGGTATTCGAAAAGATAATCCTTCAATAGTAAAAGGAAAAGCCGGTTCACCTTATGCCATCAAGGATTATTATGATGTAGATCCTGATTTGGCTGAAGATGTTCCAAACCGGATGAAAGAATTTGAAAATCTGGTTTTAAGGACACATAAAGCTAATTTGCAGGTAATAATTGATTTTGTACCTAATCATGTGGCCAGAGAGTATCATTCGGACGCTAAACCTGAGGGAATTAAAGATTTAGGCGAAAATGATCATCCTGAATGGTTTTTTTCACCACTGAATAACTTTTATTATATACCCGATCAGCCTTTTCAACCGCAATTTCCAACTGTTAACTATCATGAGTTTCCTGCTAAAGCTACCGGAAACGATATGTTCAGTGCTTCGCCTACCGCCAATGACTGGTACGAAACAATTAAACTGAATTATGGCGTAAATTATGTAGAAGGAATGCAAAAGCAATTCGATCCCCTACCCGATACATGGTTAAAAATGAGAGACATACTTTTATTTTGGGCTTCTAAAAATGTAGATGGCTTCCGTTGCGATATGGCTGAAATGGTACCTGTTGAGTTCTGGGGATGGGTAATTCCTGAAATTAAAGCAAAATATCCAACAGTAGATTTTATTGCAGAAGTTTATAACCCTGCTGAATATCGAAATTATTTAAACAATGGGAAATTCGATTATTTATACGATAAAGTTGGAATGTATGATGTGTTACGAAATGTAACAAGTAAAAATTTTGCTGTTCGTGATATTACTCCTACATGGCAAGCGGTAAGCGACATTCAGGATAAAATGCTTAATTTTCTTGAAAATCATGATGAGCAAAGAATCGGATCCGGATTTTTTGCCGGAAACGGAATTTATGCACAACCGGCAATGATAATTGCAGCAACACTGACGAAAGGACCTGTTATGATTTATTCCGGACAAGAGTTTGGAGAATCAGGTATGGATTTTGAGGGTTTTAGTGGTGTTGATGGACGTACAACGATATTTGATTACTGGGGTGTAAAATCTTTACAAGCATGGACAAACAAAGGTAAATTCGATGGTCAATATTTAAATGATGAACAAAAGGAATTATATCAATTTTATAAAAAACTACTTCAAATTACAATCACTGAAAAAGCTATTACAAATGGTATTATGTTCGATTTGATGTATGCCAATCTGGATAACCAAAAATTCAACACCCACGAACAGTTTGCATTTTTCAGAAAATATGAAGACGAATTATTATTGATTGTAACCAATTTCCATGATAAACATTTAGAAACCGAAGTATCAATACCTGTTGAAGCATTCGAATATCTTGGAATTGAACAAAACACGAAATTTGATTGTGTAAATCTTTTAGATGAAAATGAATTAATTGAAAATATTCAACTTTCGACACAATACTTTTTCAATTGCAAAATACCGGCGTGGCAAGGGAAAATTTATAAATTGAAAAGAAAAAATATGGTATAATTCAGATTTTATAAACAAGACTGTAAATATCAAACAATCAATTATTTAAATATGTGAACTAAGCTTATAATTTATATAATTAAAAAAATACACTATTATGAAAGCACGAATTTTCTATTCAGTTTTAGTAGTCTTATTGTATTTAAGTTCTTGTTCAACTACTAAAAATACCATTGAAACTGTACAGCAAATTACACAAAAAGTTGAAAGCAAAGATTTTACAATCAAAGTTAATTATGCTCTTCCGATGAGAATGAAGCAAATTGCTCTTACATCGGGCTATGATTTAAAAATAAAAAATGACTCAGCTTTTGCTTTTTTACCCTATTATGGAGTTGCACACGTAGCGCCTATGAATCCTTCGGAAGGTGGAATCAAGTTCAATGAAAAACTGACCGATTACAATATTCGTCAGAACAAGAAGAAAGATGGATGGGAAATAAACTTCAAAGTAATCAATAATGAACATCATTACCAAATCTATCTGAACATTTTCAATACCGGAAGCTCAACAATAACTATTAATTCGTATGAACGTGACGCCATCACTTTCTACGGAAATATAGATTAAAACTTTACATATCAACCATATAGTTGGTATAACTTTCTTGACTCTGTCATTTTTCATTTTAAATAATACTCTTTTAAAAATCAAATTGATGTTACATAATTTCAGCAATGATCTGAAACACGAAAGAGAACAAACAGTTTTAGCGGATAAATTTTATCTTGAAGTTTTAAAAGCTACCGAAATTAAACGTTTTAGCTCTGATTCAGAAGAAGATATGATTCTGCAAAAGCAGGATGTTGACTTATTGCTGACAATGAATGGCACTACTTTTCGTGTTTCGGAGAAGTTCAGAGACAAAGATTTCGGAGATATGTACATTGAAGTTTACAGTAAATTTCCAAAGGTTAAAGGTTGGTTAAACACAGGTTCGCCCAATGCAATTTTGTATTTTACCCCCAAAAATGTTTATTGGATTACACACTTGTCGCTTAAAGAATTTTGCATTCAAAAGCTTTTCCCTCAAATAATTACACAGTGGTTTGAAGAATTATATAATTCAGGAAAAACAATTATCGGCAAGAAAATTTCAATCGATCAAAACACTTATTCAATCAATATTATTCAAGCCCATAACAAGGATAGAAACGAATGGAAAACAATGGGTGTAAGCGTTCCATTTAACTTATTGAAAAATGCAGGTGTGAAATTTAAACGATTTGATGTTTCAATTTAATCCGTCAATCCTCTTAACAAATTGATATCGCCTTTAAGGGGATATTCTCCCACTCTTAATTTTGTTTGAGAGTTACGTTCTGAATTGGGGTCAAAATCGGTACCATAAGCTTTAATAATATAGAAATACGGTCCGGCAGCAGCATCACGTCCGTTAATTTTTCCATCCCAACCTTTCTGCGGATCGTTCCAATAATATACCTTACGTCCCCAACGATTGTAAACCCAGCATTGAAAACTTTTTAACGATTTATAAGCAACTCTGAATTCGTCATTTAATCCATCACCATTAGGAGTAAATACATTAGGAACCTGAATACCCGAAGTAGATACACTTATGGTTACAGAATCGGAGTAAGTACAATAACTATTACTTACAGTCAGCAAAACTTTATAACTTCCGGCATCAATAAACGTGTAACGATGTTCCTGATCGTTTCTACTGATAATTAATTCATTATTTTTAAAAATAGACCACTTGTAAAAGGTTGCAACAGGAATATTCGCATTGCTTTTGAATAAAATATCGAGAGGAGATGAACCTGAAACGGATGTTTTATCAGGTCGTTCATCTTCGTTTTTTTCAATTCGTTCGGTGGTAGTTGTAGTTATTTTACAAGCTACCGCCACTGCAGAATATAAGGGACTTGTGAAACTAACCGGTTCTATATTCAAATCGGTTGCAAACTGATCGCCTGTTAATTTAAAATACGTATCACATAATGGAGCTTCATCAACTTCAATTTCATTTTTTTTGAGTACCAAACTGACCGATATATCTTTATCTTTCCAGCTGTTATCAGCCCATTCAAGGGTTTTATATGTTAAAATAAAGTTGCGATCAATAGTATATGCAATATTTTCTTTGGTATAATACTTCATTGGAGGAATATCAGTCAATAAATTTATTTTCAGATTTTTACACTGAATTTCAGGAGCATTTTCAGGGGTTAAAGTGATTGATAAAGGCTTGTAGTTTTGATAATTAAATACCCAAAATGTTTTTTCAACACCTTCAGCTTTAAGAATATAGCCGGTATTATCTTCGGGGGAGAATGACGACAGATTACTTATTGAATTGTTTGGATCGGAAAGCTTATACCAATTTACTCCCGTTCCGTTGTACGAAATTTCGGTGGTATTATCCATATCGCTAAAAACAATAATATAATCAATTCCCTGAAAAGTATTGTATATTTTATAATTTCCCGTAGCTGTAAGTTGAGCTTTTGCAAGGGTAATAAATACGAAAATAATGATAAAACTTAAAATGATCTTTTTCATATCAATGGAAACAATAAACAGTTTTTTATAAAATGCAAATGTACATTATTCTTATCAAAAACAAAAAAAACGACCATTTATTACTTATAACAATATCTTAATTTGATTTTTTTGTACCTTTGCATTGATTAAAATTTAATTGGGTGTGATAATTTAAGTACCACAAACTTAGAATAATAATAATTTTGCTTTTATATATGGCAAGATTATTGAAATATACTCTTTAAAACAAATAAACTATAAAAATTATCATGATTAAAACAAAAGCAATAAGCATCATTTTTATATTGATATTTCTTCAATTCATACTCAGTGCTCAGAGTTTGAATTATCCTGTAAAAAAGATCAATGGCATTGAATATTATATTTATACCGTTGAAGTTCAGGAAGGTTTATATTCTATCAGTAAAAAATTCGGAGTTAAACAATCGGAAATATCTGATGCCAATCCCGAAGTAAATGATGGATTAAAAGCAGGACAGGTACTTATAATTCCTAAAGTTAGTAATTCAAATAAAGAAACCAATACTTCTACAAATGGTTCAGTAAAAAAATCGACTGGTAAAGTAGAATTTATTGAACATTTGGTTTTAAAAAAACAAACACTGTTTTCAATCAGCAAAATTTATCATATAGAAATTGATTCGATAAAAAAATACAATCCACAAATTGAAAATAATGGATTAAGAGAAGGAGATACATTAAGAATACCTTCGGCGAACAATACTTCGAATGTAAAACCGACTGAAAAGAAGACTTCCGGAAACATATTTGACATATTCAGAAAAAAATCGGACAAACAAAAAAAGGTTGCAAAAGAAGAAAAAAGTGATTCGAAATATATTTTTCATAAAGTGAAAAAGAAAGAAACACTTTATTCTATCAGTAAACTTTATGATGTTGAAATTGAAGACATTATTAAATTAAATCCTGAAGCTGAATTTTCTATTAAAATTGATACTGAATTAAAAATTCCAAATAAATCGTACAAAGGTATTGACGAAAACAAAGACGATTCAAAATTATCGAAACAAACAAATTCTGATTTGTCGGACAAAATTAACAATAACGAAAGCCGAACAATAAAAATTGCATATCTTTTGCCACTCATGCTCGAACAAACAAAAGTAGATGCAAATAACGAGAAGTTTGTTGATTTTTATTCCGGTTCGCTTTTAGCAATAAATGAAGCAAAAAAGAGAGGAATATCATTCGAAGTTTACACTTTCGATACTGAAAAATCGGAAGCTAAAATGAGTGATATTATCAATCATCCTGATTTAAAGAAAGTTGATTTTATTATTGGACCAGCTTATCCAAGTCAGGTTGCTATGATAGGTGATTTTGCCAGAACAAACAAAATTAACACACTGATTCCATTTACCTCAAAAATATATGATATTGACACCAATCCCTATCTGTTTCAGTTTAATCCGGGCATGAATTTCGAATTGAAATTTATGATTGAATTATTGAAAACAAAATACAAGAATTCAAGAATAATTTTTGCAGAACTGACTGAAGTAAATGCATCGGACGGTGGATATATTTTCGCTACATCGTTAAAAAAAGAATTGAAGAAACAAAATATAAACTTTTCTGAAATTGAAATAACAAATTCAGAATCAGCAGATTTAGTTTATTACTTAAGTACAACTGAGAATAATTTGATTATTTCTAATACTGAAAAATACACCAACATAAATCAATTTTTATCGGGTTTAAAAGCCATAAGCCAAACCAATGAAATTACTTATTTTAAACAAATAGGTTGGCCGGACAATGATGGAAACTCTAAAATAAAAGGATTTTTTATTTCACCATTCAACAAAAAACCTGACAACTCAGATTTAGCAAAATACAGATTAAGTTTCGAAAATAATTTCAACTGGTCCAGTTCTGAATCTGCCCCAAGTTATGATTTATTAGGGTACGATTTAACTAAATATTTTATTTCACAGTTTATTCAGAAAGGTATTGAATTTGGCACAGGTGTTAGTAAATTACCGGCAGCCAATGGCATTCAGTCAGAATTTCAATTTGAACGATTAACAAAAAATTCAGGTTTTATCAATAATCAACTTTATAGTACCGAGAAATAATAATGATATCTTACCGTAAAAAACTAATTATCAGCATATTCTTTTTTGTTTCAGTCGCACTTTTTTCACAAACGAAAAAATTTGAACCTGAAATTTACGTAGGTGCAAATTTTGGACAAACCGGTTCGATGATTAATTTCAGTCCATCCATTTCGCAAAATTATTTGCTGGGATATAATGGTGGATTGGTTTACAGGTATATTGCCGATAAAAACTTAGGCGTACAGGCCGAATTAAATTTTTCGCAAAGAGGTTGGAACGAAACTGAATCGAAATATTCCCGTCGATTAAACTATATCGAATTGCCTTTTATGACTCATTTCTATTTTGGGCGTAAATTCCGGTTCTTCATCAATATTGGACCCAGAATAGGCTACCTTATATCTGATAATTCATTAATAAACAATACTATAAATTCAACTGAGGTACAACATATAACTGACATTGAAAATAGGTTTGATTATGGATTTTGCGGAGGGTTGGGCTTTTTATTCAGAATAAAGCAACAAGTTTTCCAGATTGATGCACGTGCGAATTACAGCATGAGCGATATTTATTCGAATGATAAAAGAGACTATTTCGACACTTCCAACAACATTTATGCTTCAGCAAGTTTTGCCTGGTTATTACAAATTAAAAAGTGAAATTTACTTTCAAAAACCTGATTTTATACCATTTTCTGTACAAAATTACACATCAAGCAATATTTTAAATTGTATCTTTGCATCGAATTAAATAAGTAATTCATGCCATTTTTTCGTAATTAGCATTATAAAATCAGTTATTATATAAAAACATAAACAATGAAAACAAATTATGAACTTCGTTATGCTTCGCACCCACAAGATGCAAAACATTACGATACAGCCCGTTTACGAAAGGAACATTTAGTTGAAACCATCTTTTCGGCCAACGAAGTAAATATGGTTTACAGTATGTACGACCGTTTAATTGTTGGAGGTGCAATGCCTGTAAACGAAGTATTAACTTTAGATGCGATTGATCCGTTGAAATCTGAATACTTCCTCTCTCGTCGCGAGTTTGGAACATTTAATGTAGGTGGAGCCGGTAAAATCACTGTTGACGGTACAGTTTTCGAACTTGGATACAAAGAAGCTTTATATTTAGGCGCAGGCAACCGTACGGTAACATTCGAAAGTGCAGATGCTAAAAATCCGGCAAAATTCTACTTCAACTCTGCAGGAGCTCATAAAACTTTTCCCGATCGGAAAATAACAAAAGCCGATGCGGTAGTTATGGAACTTGGTTCATTAGAAACTGCTAATCACCGTAATATCAACAAAATGTTGGTTTGTCAGGTATTGGAAACTTGCCAGTTACAAATGGGTATGACCGAACTTGCTCCGGGTAGCGTTTGGAATACAATGCCAGCTCATACACACAGTCGTCGAATGGAAGCCTATTTCTATTTCGAAGTACCCGAAGATCAGGCAGTTTGTCATTTCATGGGCGAAGTAAACGAAACCCGTCATATTTGGATGAAGGGAGATCAGGCAGTAATTTCGCCGGAATGGTCTATTCACTCAGCTGCTGCAACAAGCAATTATACCTTTATTTGGGGTATGGCCGGTGAAAATCTGGATTATAGCGATCAGGAGTTTTCGAAAATTACAGATTTAAAATAAAAACATAGTAAAAAGTTCATAAAGTTATAAAGTTATAAAGTTTATAAAGTAAAAAGTTCATAAAGTAAAAAGTTTATAAAGTGAAAAGTTCATAAAGTACAAACTTTATAAACTTTACGAACTTTACAAACTTTACAAATTTTACAAACTTTATAAACTTTACGAACTTTACAAACTTTACAAACTTTACAAACTTTACAAACTCAAAAATATGACACAATTTGATTTAACAGGAAAAGTTGCCCTTGTAACAGGAGCATCTTATGGTATCGGATATGCTATTGCAACAGGTTTGGCAAAAGCGGGTGCAATTATCGTTTTCAACGATATTAATCAGGAAATGGTAAACAGAGGATTGGCAGCTTACGAAGCAGATGGTATTAAAGCTCACGGTTATGTAGCTGATGTTACTAACGAAGACCAAATTAACGCCATAGTTGCTCAAATTGCAGCTGAAGTTGGTGAAATAGATATTTTAGTAAACAATGCAGGTATTATCAAACGTATTCCTATGCACGAAATGAGTGCGGCCGAATTCCGTCAGGTGATAGATATTGACTTGAATGGACCTTTTATTTGTGCTAAAGCTGTAATTCCGGCCATGATGAAAAGAGGTTCAGGTAAAATTATCAATATCTGCTCAATGATGAGTGAACTTGGTCGTGAAACAGTTGCGGCTTATGCAGCTGCCAAAGGTGGGTTGAAAATGTTGACCAAAAATATTGCATCTGAATATGGAGAATTTAATATTCAATGTAACGGCCTGGGCCCGGGTTATATTGCAACGCCTCAAACAGCTCCACTGCGTGAACTTCAGGCTGATGGATCACGTCATCCTTTCGATCAGTTCATTATAGCTAAAACGCCGGCAGCACGTTGGGGAAATCCTGAAGATCTTGTTGGACCTGCCGTTTTCTTAGCTTCAGCTGCATCTGATTTTGTTAACGGACACGTGTTGTATGTTGATGGCGGAATTTTGGCATATATTGGAAAACAACCAAAATAATTCATAATTCATAATCGAAAATTGAAGAATATGAAAAAAATCGGATTTTCATTATTGGCTTCTCTCTTACTCGTTTCGGGTGTTTTTGCTCAGAAAACAGTTGTTGTCACCAACAAATCGGCTTTGGACAGAAACAGTGAAATTGTTGAGGTAAAAAGCTGTTGCAAAAAAAGTTGCATCATTACCAAATCATTCGTATTGAAAAACGAAAAAGGTCAGGAAGTTGGTTATCAGTTGACTTTTAACGATAAAAAAGCTGTGACAGGTTTCATTTTTCAGGCAGATGTAAAAGCTAATTCAACTGCGACTTATAGCATTACCGAGGGAACTCCTGCTACTGTAAAACCCAAAACTTTCGGACGTTTTGTTCCTGAAAGAAAAGACGATTTCGCATGGGAAAATGATTATGCAGCTTACCGAATGTATGGTCCGGCTTTGGCCAAAGAAAATCCAAGTAATGGTGTTGACTTCTGGGCTAAAAAAACAGATGAACTGATTGTTGACGAATTTTACTACGGCGAATTGAAACAGGGTTTATCGTACCACAGAGACAGAGGTCATGGTCTGGATTTCTACAAAGTGGCTCATACACTGGGATGCGGTGGAATTGCACCCTACTTTGCCGATTCATTGTGGGTTGGCAATCGCTACGACCATTACAAAGTACTGGAAAACGGTCCGCTACGCACTGTTTTTCAGTTAAGTTATGACTCTGTAAAAATTGGCAATGACTTTTATAATCAAACAATTACGATTACAGCAACCGCAGGTTCTTTATTGAACAAAGCGGTGGTTTCTTACACCGGGAAAAATCAGAAAATGCAATTAGCAACAGGTATTTTTCTTCATGATGGTAAAGGAGATTTAAAGTCTGATGCTGCGAATGGCAGTCTGGCATATGCCGAAGAAGCTATTTCGGAATTTAAAGAGCCGGTAGGAAGAAATTATGTTGGTGTAATTGTACCACAAAAAACTAATGACAGTAAAAAGAAGAATGCTCATGCCCTACTCCTCACCGACTATAAGGTTGGAGCTGATTTCACTTACTACTTTGGTGGTGGCTGGAACAATTGGAAATTTGCAACAGATAATGATTGGTTCAGGGCTGTGAATGATTTCAATGCAAAAGTTAAATCGCCATTGAAAGTCAAAATCAAATAATGCCGTAAAGAAGAATCTTAAAAAGACACGATAACGTTATTTACAAAAGAATCCTTGAATCATCCGATTCAGGGATTTTTTTATTTCTTGATTTTTATCTAAATTTGCATACCCTGTAAATATAAATTGTAAAAAATAAATGGTACTACTACATATAGAAACTTCTACAACGGTTTGTTCGGTTGCATTGAGCGAAAAAGGGCAATGTTTGTTTTCAAAATCGAACGACGAAGGCATGAATCATGCAGCATTATTAAGTGTATTTATTGCCGAAGCATTGGAAATATTGAAAACGGCAAATAAAAAACTCGATGCGGTAGCTGTAAGTTCGGGTCCGGGCTCATATACCGGTTTACGAATCGGAGTTTCGACTGCCAAAGGCTTATGTTATGGACTCGACATTCCGTTAATAAGTGTAAGTACGCTCGAAATTATGTTTCAACAGGCAATCTCAAAAGCTGAAAATGCAGAAACAGCTTTATTTTGTCCAATGATTGATGCCCGACGGATGGAAGTTTACACGGCGATTTATAATTCAAAAGGTCAAATTCAAAAAGAGATTTC
>CAYNHC010000053.1:0-16173 GCA_964396705.1 uncultured Paludibacter sp. | reverse complement strand
AATTACTTTGTTTAAGCAGAAGGAGATACCTCCAAATTTAACATGCTTTTCTTTTTTAAAAAGCTTTTTATTTCCTTTGTCGAATTTGTGTTTTTTGTTATATTTCTGCTTTCCATCTCATTAACTATTGATTTGCAATTGTCAAGCAGTGTATTTTTCATGCTTTCAAATTCATCAACAAGCATCATTTTTTCATGTTCAAGCATATCAATGAAATCTTCAACCAATTCTTCATTATTTTTATAGTATGTGTAAAGCGCCGAAATTAATCCATCGTAATTAATAATGTCGTTTAGTTGTTTTAATGACGAATTTACAACTGAAAGCTTTTCCATTTCGATAATGTTTAAATACGATGATGCAAGTACATACTTATTAAACTTATTCAATCTCCTTAATATAATATCAACATCTACCTCAATATCATTGGATTGTATTGCAATAAACTTCTCGATTTTTTTTAAATACTTTTCCGCTTTTGAATAATACATATCGCTCATAATAATATTCTTTTTCCTTACAGCCGGAAATTTCAGTTCATTTCGATAATTGAAATCCCTGATTTGCAAAACATAATCTGATTCTTGTTTTTTCAAAAAAGTCAGATAGTCAACAATTGACTCCTGATTTGCGGAATTTTCAAGTATTGAAATTCTAAATTGTGTTTCGTGCAATTTTTCTAAAAGCTTTAAAAACTTTTTTCCATAGCGGATATCTTTAAACCTGAGGTTGAAAATAAGTAACAACGACTCAAATCTGCTTAAAAGGTTAATGTTATTGACGATAGAAGTTGCTGAAGTTTTTTTTACAGAATTCTTAAATTCTTCAATCGATGTGTTGTAGTTGTAAATAATTGAGTTCATTGTGAGGCTTCTTTAGGTGTTTTGGAATTAATAATATCTTTTAATTTGACAGTTATTCCTATTTCTTTCAATACACTTTTTATCCTTCTTTTATGCTTTAATTCTGAAAAAGGTGCTTCCAAAAAATTTTGAACTGAGTCTGCATCTTTAAGTAATTCACTGTAACTATCGTGTATGTTTTTTTTATCACTATGATTCGAAATGGCAATACAAACTACTGAAATCTCCTCATCGGTAAAAATATTTATCTTTTTCAACAAAGCGTCCGCTATTTCTGCACCCAATATTCCATGCTGCTTATCGTAGCCCTGTGTGTAGGTGTATATATCATGCAATAAGCCCATTATGCTGCTAAGTTCAATGTCCAAATCGCGTTTCATGGCCAACAATGAACAAAAATGCGAAACTCCATGCAAGTGAATATAAGCTTCACCAATGCTTTCTAAAGTATTATTATTGATTAATAAAGTATCTAATTCCGAAGCTACACTATCAATTCTGTTCATCATAATCGTTTGTCATGTTAAATTGCGATGCTAAAATAATTCTTACTTTTTGAAATTTTCCTGAATGAATTTTTTTAATTCAAGTATCCCTTCGGCAAAATTATTTAATTTATCAATAGCTTCATCTATTTCAGCTTCATTATTTAAATCGTTTTTAAGTTGTATCGATCGTTTACAATCGTGTGTTGTAAGTTTCATAATGCCATCTTCCATTAATTTAGCATGATAACACGACATGGAGCGATGACTATCAGGAAGCAGGAATTGCTTTTTATTGTAAATTTTTGAACTCATTGATATCGGCTATTAATTATTAAAATAATACGCTGAAAAAATAGAGTTTTTAATAGTTTAGTGTATTAAGTGTTATCAATGATATAGGTTTTAAAAAAAAATAGACTTGCAAATTTTTGTACAAGTCTGTTTCTTTATAGTCATGATTAAATTATTGAGCATCAATTTTGATAGTAGAATTTTTCATCTGTTTAAAAAATGATTGTCTTGATTCGAAGTTAGAAACACATTATAGCAAAATAACTTTTGAAATGTATTGTTTATCGCCAATAGTCGCTTTTATCAAATACACACCATTTGAAATACTTTTATCTCTATTAACTTCAACAATGTTTTCTTTAGCTGTACCACTATAAATTGTTTGAATAAACTTA
This sequence comes from uncultured Paludibacter sp., assembly GCA_964396705.1. Taxonomy (GTDB): domain Bacteria; phylum Bacteroidota; class Bacteroidia; order Bacteroidales; family Paludibacteraceae; genus Paludibacter. The sequence goes on along the minus strand of CAYNHC010000053.1, from coordinate 14,136 downwards.
CCCTGCAATTCATATAAATCGATTTTTACAATGGTTGACATGTCTGAATTCAACTTCAATTGGAATACCTCATTTACAGGATTGGGATAAACACTAAATTCAGTAGAAGAAGTGGGATTGTTTACGGCAGTAAGATTAATGTTTAATTGTAAAGGAGAAACTGATGATCCATAACCATTAACACAATCAAAATTATCCAATGTTTCAGCAATATCATATATTGTACCACCATTTGCAGGATCAAATAGTTTAAATGTGAAACCACTTTCAGTAGATAAATTCGATGAAATTGGTAAAGCAAAATAAGTTCTTGTTCCGGATAATAATTTTATACCTCTACATGTAGTCCCAATAAAAGTAGCTAAAGTCATGCCTGCCGAAGTGTGCAATGTGCCATTTTTGTAAACTTTAATATATGCATTGGCAGTGTTTTGCAAATTTGTAGGTGAAACCCAATCGCTTGGCAATGTGTCATCTGATTCCGAAAATGAATTCATCGAAAAAAGTGATACAAAAATCAGTAATAAAAGTAATTTTATTTTCATTTTTAAAATTGTCTGTTTGTAAAATTCTCAGTATGCCGAAGCATACTGAGAATTTTTATTTTTAAAGTAAAACCACCTTTGTAATGTGTTGTTTTTCGCCAATTGTGGCTTTTATCAAATACATGCCATTGGAGATATTTCTATCTCTGTTAACTTCAATTGTATTGTTGACTACACCACTATAGATTGTTTGAATATGTTTACCTTGTAAATCGTACAAATCAATTTTAGCATTGGTTGAAATTTCAGAATTCAATGTCAACTGGAATACATCTTTTACAGGATTTGGATAAACATTAAACTGTTTAGATTCAATTGTATTATCAACAGATGTAGATGTAATAGTTAAAGTTAAAGTACTTGTAGAAGTTCCATAACCATTAACACAATCAAAATTATCTAATGTTTCATTCATATTATATACTACACCTCCATTTGCAGGGTCATATAATTTAAAAGTAAAACCACTTTCAGTAGATAAATTTGAAGAAATTGGCAATGCAAAATATGTTCTTGTTCCAGTAAGTGTTTTTACACCTCTACACTCAGTACCTTTAAAAGCAGCCACAGTCATTCCTGCTGTTGCTTGCAATGCACCACTTTTGTAAACTTTAATATATGCATTTGCTGTATTTAGCATATTTGTAGGAGCAACCCATTCACTTGGTATTTCTGCATTGACTGAAGATACTCTCGCTGCAGAACCTAATTTATCTGGGTAATTGAATACAGATTGAGCACTTGTAGTTTTTAATTTATAGCCTTTACCAGGATTCAAAGTAAGTCCTTCCCATCCACCATCATAACTATCAGATACACCTTGTCCGAATAATTGTGTACCATCATTGATAGCCATTCCGGAAAATGCTGCATTAATATTACCTGAGTTAACCAAAGAATATCCTAACCATGTAAATCCATTTTTAATGGTAACCGGTGTGTTTTTAACTAATGGTTGATTGTTTACTGTAATTGAACCAGGAGTTGGATTCGAAGTTTTCAAAACATACATTTTATTCTTTTCAATAAAATCAATTCCATCCCAACCACCATCGTAATTTGCACTTACACCTTGACCAAAGAGTTCATCTCCGTTCTGAACATTATAATTCAGCACATTAGTAATTGATTTATTTTCAGGCAATACATTAAATGAAATCCATGTATATCCGGTATTTACAGGTATGCTCAACGAAGCAGTAGCTTGTAAAACCTCTGGTGAACCTGTAGTACCAAATGAACCACCATTTGTAAAATCAAAAGTAGTAGGAAGGTCGTATAACATTTCGCTTGAAGCATCGTACAATTTCAAATCCAAATCGGTATCAGAAGCAACGCCGGAACCTACTGTTAAAGCAAACTGGTTGTTACTTGTGTTTAAATTTGCACTACCTACACATTCACCATTTTTATAAGCCATTAATTTTGAACAACTTGTCGAAAGTGTGTTTCCATTTACCAATGCATTGGCAGTAACCAACATATTGTATGCATAAGAACTTGCAGGATTGAACATCCAATAAGATTTCTCATTTAACACTGAAGCTGTAGCTGGTAAGAAGTTTGGTGATGTTAAGCTGAATGGGTTTGTAACCTGGATATCAGAATTGTTAGCAAAAGTTTTATTCATGAAATCACATGTTTCGTACCATGCTTGTTCTGCTGCATTGGTTGCCCATGAACCCGTATAAGGAGTGGTTGAGAAATTTGAAGACATTCCTGACATTACCACATTTCTTAATTTTAAATCAGCATTGATTGCGTTTGTTTGCGTTGTAGCTCCATCAATCAATAATCCTGTTGGCCAGCCTGCAAAAACAGAGTTGTAAAGCTGAAGTTTAGTATTTCTTCTCAAGTGCATTGCACGCTTATAATTTGAATTCATTGTTGAAATAGTAAATGTACCATTCAACGGTCCAAATGAACTTACATTACTGAAAACAGGTGATGTGTAAGGAGTTTTTGTACTACCACTTGCATCGTTATCCGATTCAAATGAGTTTGAGCCACTAACATCTGCAACTTCTGGGTCGCGTAACGAAACAGCATACTGAACCATTCCCGAATAACCAAAGTCTGTGTCAAAGTCATCGTCCCAACCACGGTAAGCAATCAGGTGTTTTGCATTTACAGCGCCACCAAACCATTCGTAAGAGTCATCACCACAATAAGATACCTGGATATTGTCAATTGTAGTTCCTGAACCAACACCACCCATGGTCAAACCATTGATTTCGTTATTGGCAGAAAATGCAATACCCGGAAATTCGATACGTACATATTTTAAGCTACCTGAATTGTCAGTTGCATCAGCACCGCCATAATAAGCATTCACTCCACCTTCCATAAGTACTTCTGTTCCTTGGTTTACAGGAGCTTTACCACAAATTATTACTCCACCCCAGTCGCCGTAAGTACGACTTCCGACAGGTTGATTTGAAGTAAACACAATCGGACTTGCGGCTGTTCCGTTGGCAATTACTTTTCCACCTCTTTCTACAATCAAAGTACCTTGATTTGTTAAATCGCCTCGAACTGTGATTCCCGGTTCTATAGTTAATGTTGCACCATCCATAATACGTGCAAAACCATTCAATAAATAAGAACTTGCCGGTCTGAAATCTGGAGCAGTTAAATTAAATGGATTTTTAATATGCGACATATAATTAGAAGCATCAGTTTTGTTAGCAAATCCTGTAGTTTCGTACCAAGTCTGTTCAGCAGCATTAGTTGCCCATGAACCTGTATAAGGAGTAGTTGAAAAGTTTGTTGAAGTTCCCGACATTACCACATTTTTTAATTTCAAATTTCCATTGATAGCGTTGGTCTGTGTTGAAGTACCATCTATCAATAATCCTGTTGGCCAACCTTCAAACACTGAGTTGAAAATTTTAATATTTGTATTTCTTCTCAAGTGCATGGCGCGTTTATAATTTGAATTCATTGTCGAAGTAGTGAATACGCCATTCAACGGTCCAAATGAACTTACATTGCTGAAAATTGGTGATGTTAAACGAATTTTTGCACTACCACTGGCATCGTTGTCTGATTCAAATGAGTTTGAACCACTAACATCAGCAACTTCAGGATTGCGTAACGAAACAGCAAACTGAACCATACCCGAATAACCAAAGTCAGTATCAAAATCATCATCCCAACCACGGAATGCAATCAGATGTTTTGCATTTACAGCACCACCAAACCATTCGTAAGAGTCATCACCACAATAAGATACCTGAATATTATCAATTGTAGTTCCTGAACCAACACCACCCATGGTCAAACCATTGATTTCGTTATTGGCAGAAAATGCAATACCCGGAAATTCGATACGTACATATTGTAAACTTCCTGAGTTATCGGTTGCATCAGCACCACCATAATAAGCATTCACTCCACCTTCCATCAGCACTTCCGAACCTTGATTTACAGGAGCTTTACCACAAATAATTACTCCACCCCAGTCACCGTAAGTACGGTTTCCGACAGGTTGATTTGAAGTAAACACAATCGGATTAGCGGCTGTTCCGTTGGCAATCAGTTTTCCACCTCTTTCAATTATCAAAGTACCTTGGTTTGTTAAATCGCCACGAATGATTGTTCCGGCTTCGATTGTAAGTGTTACACCCGGCTGAACGCGAACAAAACCGTTTAACAAATAAACATTGTTGCTTGTCCATGTAGTATTTGTAAGTATTTCACCAGCTTCTATTGTTACAGTTGTAGCCGGATAAACTGTATTATTAGGATCGAAATTTGACCATCCTGCAGTCCAGTCTGTTTGTCCGAATGCTCCCACATAATTTACCGGAGTAAAAAATGAATTGGTTAGCTCTGTTTCAGTAAAAGAAGCAGGCATTTTAAAAGGAGATCCTAAAACTGTATTTGCTGTAATGTTACCTGCAGCAATAGTGTCGGTAGTTGCAGCATACACAGTGCTTTGGGGGTTGAAATTTGACCAACCCGCAGTCCAGTCAGTGGTGCCAAAAGCTCCACGATAGTTCACTTTGTCAAAAAAAACATTGTCGATTGTATTCACGGCCGATAAACCGGTTGCCAATACAATCATTACTACGAAAAGTAGATTCTTTTTCATTTTAATTTTTAAAAAATAATTTGTTAGTAAATAGAAAATTAAAAAGCAATTTATTTATAAGTTAATACTAATACCCAATTTGAATTGTCTTCCGGGTCTAAACCGGTTGTTAATTTGAACCCTGGTTTTTTCAACACCATTGTCCTCGTAATTCTGATATTGCTGATAAGTAATGTTATCATCCAAAATATTCTTTATCCCAAATTTCAGATTGATCCATTTTGTAATACTTTTTTCGAAAGTAAAATCCAGAGAGTTAAACGGCATTTCCCAAATATGAGGTGAATTGGCATCACCAACCGTTGATATTCTTTCCCCTGTTTTATTGTACATAAGACTTGCCATTAGTTTGTTTTTAACATCCTGATAATAACATCCCAAATTGATAATGTAAGGCGATTGTCCTTGCAGAGGCCTGCTACTTACTCCTTCAACAATTGAATCTGCTGATATTTGTGAACGGATTAAAGATGCGTTAACTACAAATGTGAAGTTACTCAGGAACTTTAGTGCTGATATTTTTTCGAATTCATGAAGACGTTTACGTACATCGAGTTCAATTCCATAAGAATTTGCCTTTTCAGAATTCTCAAACGTATAATTCCATCCGGAACCGGTATATAATATTTTGGTTTCAATAGGATTCTCAAAACTTTTGTAAAATCCACCGATTGAAACAATTTCACCGGGAGTAGGATACCATTCCGCTCTCAAATCATAATTCGATATATATGAATTCTTAACTGTAGGATTACCGTAAATTGTAACATTATCCTCGAAATTATAAAATATAAAAGGTGAAACTTCCCTGAATTCAGGACGGTTTATACTTTTACCACCCGCAAAACGCAACATAATATCTTTGGATAAATTGATGGTTGCATTTACCGAAGGAAAGATATTTAATGTATCTATTACCGCTTCGATTGGATTGCTATCTGTTCCATCGCGTTTATAGCCGTTTAGCTGAAGTCTATTCTTCTCAGCGCGAATACCTGTATAAATATTTAACCATTTATTTACGGGTAAATTAAAAGCTATATAACCAGCCAGCAATTCGTTTTCAGCAGTGTATGAGTCTGCAAGTTGTGTAGCATCTTTAATAACAACCCCTTTGTTATAATCCAAATTGTTATTAAAAAAATTACCAATTGTTGTAAACATTGTATCTGTAAAAGTCACATCTTTATTGTAGCTCTCGATGGGAAAATAATAGAGTCTGCTTTTAGGGCTTAGTGAATATCCGAATATCCGTGAACTGAATTCTCTGCTTTTCGATTCAGCATAAACACCTGCTTTAATTTCTGGTTTAAAATCATTTAAATTTATAATATGCGAATAATTTAAAGCAATATTTTTAATATTTTCTTCGTTTTTAAAGAAACTTCTTCCCATAGCATCAGGTACAACCTGAGTAGAATTTTGAAGTACATATTGGGTTTCAGGTTCTGTATCGTAAGTATATACTTTTACACGTCTTAAATCCGGTTGATTTTTGTTCGCATACGAATAGCCAATCAACCAGTCAAGTTTAATTTTCTCATCATTAAAGGTATGATAACCTCCCAATTGTCCTGAATAAGTGAGGCGTGACTCAAAACCAAGTTCATAAGACCGCTCGTTAGATTGTCGGTAAAAATCGTATCCTTCTTTCAACAAGGTTTTTACCATACCATAATTATTGAAGATATTCCGAAACTCAATTTTCTGATTTTTCCCAAAAATGAAATTCCAGTTACATAAGGCATTTATTCTTGTTTTTGAACTGTAACTTTGTTGAATATATTTGTAAGAAGTATCAGGATAAGCTACATAAGCAGCCCTGAAAGAGTTTTCATAAGAATTTGTATAATTATATCCAACTGCTGTAATGTTACCTATAGATACATCGCCTAAAGTAAATCTCGAGTTAATTGCCATTTGAAAATCCGCATCAGGTTTTGCTGTTGAAAGATACGGAGTCATGTTTGTTGAGAATGATTTAGAAATATTGTTAATCTGCTCAATTTTAGCAGCATCAGTTTGATTGAAAAGTGCTTTCATATCAGCAGTAGAGGGCAATCCTGTTGGCATAATTCTACTTGATTTGTCAAATCCAAGCCAGTCGGTGTTGCTCCCCTTGTATGTATAGAAATTTTGGTTTGTAGTTCCTTGGTGGTATCCATATGAATATGAGAAAGATATGCTATTCCTGTCGATTAAGCTTTTTGATTTTATGTTTATCATCGCCCCTGCAAAATCGGCAGGCAACTCAGGTGAAGGTGTTTTATAAATCAGGATATTATCAATCAGACCGCTTGGGATAACATCGAATGAGAAAGCTCGCACATCACTTTCGCTACTTGGGGTTGAGGCTCCATTCAACCAAACTGAGTTATAACGCTCAGTCAAACCGCGCACAATAACGAATTTGCCATCGCGGATACTAACCCCGGGAATACGGCGAATTACTTCCGATGCATCTTTATCTTGCGAGCGTGCTATCTGTTGTGAGGTAATACCATTGGCAATTGTTAGTCCCTGACGCGTTGCAGACAACATAGAAAGTTCAGTATCAGATCGGCGCTGTGCTGTTACAACAACATCTTGTATCTGGTTGCTTGTTGGCTTTAGTTTTACATTAATGTTGAGCGCTGAGTTTTTCGAAAGAACTACTTTTTCAATGTGTTTTTCGTAAGAAATAAAGGAGAAAATTAAATTATATGTACCGTTGGGGATATTCTTAATTTCGAATTTCCCATCTAAATCAGTAACATTACCCATGGTTGTACCTTGTAAAAGCACATTACAACCAATAATAGTTTCACCTGTTTCAGTGTCAGTTACTGTTCCCTGAAGTGAATTCTGACCGAGTAAACTAAAACTTATTAAAAAGAAAGAGATGGCTATGAATAATTTTTGTGTCACAATTGAATATTTTGAAAATTATTATGCAAAAATATCTATAGTTGATTTGGATAAGATTACGACAGAATTAATATACCGTTACCATAATATATCTTTTGTATTTCGATTGTGTTTCATATTTATTAAATGAATTCAAATAACATCAATGAAATATTATTATAATACTAATGGAATGATTGTTAATGTTATAATACTATTTTATAAGGTCAATTTTTAAGACTATTATAGAAATGCAATTTTACAGTAAAGGCTGCCCAATAAATGAGCAGCCTTTAGTTTTTTAAGAAAAAGTTGAATTATTCTTTGATAAATTTCACAGCATAATTATTATTTTCTGAAACTACTTTTAAAGTATAATTTCCTTTGGTCAAATTGCTCAGGTCAATTTGACTCGAACCGTCAATTTTCACAGTTTTAACCAAACTGCCACTTACTGAATACACCTCAACAGTTGCTTTTACTGCATCTTTAAAAGTTACATAAGCATAATCTTTTACTGGCACTGGATAAAGAGCAACGTTGTTTTCAAGAATGTTCTTGGTGTCGGTGTACGTGTTTGGAGATTTTACTATTTTAAAACTGTCGAATGTACTTGCTACACCCAAATCGCTCACTTCGTAAGTATCAACATTAATTGAGTCAGTACTCACACGAATGTTACTAAATGTAGGGCGACCGGTTTGTCCAAATCGACCGGTAAACATTCCGAAATAATTTGTAATACCTAAACCTGCTTCAACAGTTTCCATTTGAGCTTGTGAGCGTGGTTCGTATTTCTTTTTACCTGCAGAATTGTTCAAGAAGTACAATGTTCCGTTTTTCACATCAAATGTTCCGCCAAGTTTACCGGTTACATTAGCTCTGCTATCAAAAGCAACTGAAATTTGGTTCAAAACAGCATTGGCAACCAAGGTTTTGTTTTTGATTGGTCCCATCACTTCGTAAATATGGTCGTGACCCTGTAAAGCCAAATCAATTTTTAATTCGTCAAATACAGGTGCCATTTTATCGCGAACTGTCTTTCCATCTCCATCACTCTGGTGACTTCCCGAACCTGTGTACATAGTTTTGTGATAGAATGCGATTCTCCATTTTGTGTTCGGATTGGCAGCTACGGTTCTTCTCATCCAGTTAGCGATAGAGTCAAGTTGTCCGTCCACACTGTAATCTTCCCAGCTCAATGCCATGAAAAGCGCATCGCCATATACAAACGAATAGATACTTCCGGGAGTTGTTGATTTTACTTGATCAAAAGCTACATTTTCAGTATTGAAATGATAAGTAAAGTTCTTGTTAACCGATTTGTCGTGATTTCCGGTGACAGCAGCTAGTGGTTTTTTTGTAAAAATATCTTTTTGAGTTTCAAAAAAACGTTCCCATTCCCATTCTGAGTTTGTAGTTCCAGAAGTTTCAACTAAGTCACCACAACTCAACCAAAAGTTGGCAGAAGGATACATTGCGTCGGCAGCGTGTGTTGTTTTTTGCGAGATGTCGAACATCTCTACTGTGTTGGCTTGGGGGTCGGTGAAATACACAAAACTGAATGGTTCTTTACTGCTTTTTGCAGTAGTGAATGTGCCAAATTGGCTCCAAGCTCCCGGAGCACCAACTCTATACGAATAAGTTGTGTTCGGATTCAAATCTGAAATTAACACTTTATTGCTGGTATATGTTTTCTTCGAGTTTGATGCCAGGCCAGCCAGCGTAGTTAAGCTATTACCTGAAACATTGTAATTCAAATTTGTAAGATTTGAAGTTGTTGCAGATGATGCTGAAACTAAAGCATTTTCAACAGGAATTGCTGCGGGTGTATTTTGTTTTGGAGCTCCTGAAGGGTTTGGAATGATTCCTTCATACACTTCAATCATCTGATTGCTTACGCCTTCATTGGTAAACCATGTAATACCGATATTTGATGCGGGGTTTCCGTTAAATGTAAGACTGACATTGTAGGGTTGATTGGCTGGAGTCAATTCGTCAATTGCAACTTGTAATTCAGCAATACTTTCGTCTGTTGGAGCTGCTGATACTGATTTTTTTGCCATTAATAAATTAGTCCAGCTTGGAATTGTATAACTCGTTTCAACCAACGAACTTGTTGTAGCCAAAATTGAATCCGATTTTAAAGCAAGCTTATAAGCAATCGAATCAGCAATTTGCATTTCTCTGATATCTTGCTCATTCATATCATATTCAACTACCAATGCAGCAGCTGCACTTGCCTCTCCATCGTACGATTCCATCTCACGGCGACCCGAACCTGTAATGTAAAATGCCATAGCATTGCCAGCATTCCAACCTTCACGATTTAAATTGGCTTGTACCAAACTAACAATATTAGCTGAATAATAACGACGGTCAACAACATTTAAATCATCCGAGGCTACATTCCATGCAACCGAATTAGTCGATTTTGGACGAGAGGTTAATACCGATGCAGTATTTGTAAATGTTACCGGATTATCATTATCTTCACTTGTGATTATCAAATTACAAGGATCAACTTTTGATGTAGCAACATCTACTTCCAATTCAAGATAAGCATTTTTTATTGTTTTGTTTTTCAAAAGATTAATTCCCGGAAAACGTAAACCAATCATTTGAGGGTTAGCATTTGCGCTTCCTTCGCATCCCAATTCCAAATCGCTACTTGTCCAGTCAATTTGCCCAACAGGTAACGACTGCGTGAATCCCGCTTCAGGAGCTAATGCTTCTTCTAAATCATCAGAAGCTTGTTTGATTTGGAATTTTGCTACTTTTACAGGAGTGGTATAAACAAATATAGGGTTTGAATAAAACCAAAGATCGGCAAATGCTTTTGCGGCATCATTTGTTCCCATTAATGCATCTGCAAGCGGATTTCCATCAGCATCGGTTTCGTTGGTAACATTTAAACCTTGATTTGAACCACGCAAACGGAAATAAACTGAATCGGTTACATTCGAAATAATCATGGACATTTCTACCCAACCGTTACCTAAACTTTTCCATTGTTGGCTTGTGATATTTTTTGTATCGGTAACACCACCAACAGCATCAAAGCGTGCAATTACAGAAGTAGTTGATACAGTTTGTACATTGTAATTAGGTGATGCAGGGTCAATTTTTCCCGTAACTTTTCCTTTAATAATGTCGATGTGGTCTAATACGGGATTAGTGTAACTGCTGTAAGTGTTGTAGTTAGCACCTTGAGGATCGCGTGCTTTGATAGTGATTTTTACTGATTTACCTTTGTTTACAACTAAATTCGAACCCATTACAGCTTTTGTTCTGGCTTGATCTACAGTTTCAATATTGTAAATCAATGAATCAATTAAATCACCTTCGACTACCCAGTTATTACCTGAACGCAATCCGTCAACAATATTTTGAGCAGTTTTTCCGTTCGTGTAGGTATAGTTTTTTTGGTATTCGCCCGGATAAAAATCGCCATCCTCATCGTGGCAATCAGAATTGGCAAATAACCAGAAATTACGACCTTCGGACAAAAGCGCATCCCAAAGTCCACCCACAATGGCAGAAAAATATCCGGTTCCTCCATAAGCGCCACCTCCAACTGCGCTTGACGAATATCCACCACGTCCACCATCTTTCTGATGTCCGGGCATACTTTCGAAACCAAAACAAACGGTAGGTGCTGCATTGTTCATATCGCGGAACGAAGCAATTGTGTAACCGCCTGATGTTTGTTGTTTACGTTCAGGATGTGCTGGAACTAAATAACTGGTAGCTGGATAGTTTGCATTTAACCATGTCAACGCTTCGATAGTTTTTGCATGACCTGTGAGGGTACTTTTTGTCCATCCCTGAGCAACTCCACCGATTAAATCCGCATCGCTGTTGTCGAACATAAACTCGAACTGAGCAATAGGACTACAGTTTGGTGTAGCTGTAAACTGATTTGTGATAAGTCCCATGCTGCCGTGTTCATGTCCCGGAACATTCATTTCGTAACTCTGAATAATTGTTTTGGCAGGATAAAGTAATCTTGCTTTCAGAATTTCGGTAAATGAGCTGTCGCGAAGCATTTGCCAACGCCACATTTTTTGATGTGTCCCACTCATACTTACCGTTCCGATAATCGGATTAGGAACATAACTATCCCAATACTCAATTGTATTGTTATTGTCCTTACCTGTTACACGCGCATTGGTTGTGAAACCACCACCGTGTTCGCTATTGGCCCACCACTGCAAGCCATACTGGTTATTTTTGGACATCATGTGCCCGATTGTGTAACTACCATCCGTGTAGGTGGTATGTTGGTGAAAATCACCTGTTAAATAACTTTGCGCAGCGATTGGCTGAACCAAACTTGCACTTCCAAGCAACAGAGCCAAAGCTACTGGCTTAAGTAATCTTGTTTTCATTTACCTTAAATTTTTTTATGTGAATAACTAAATCCAAGGCAAAATTAGAAGCGTTTTGTTGTGAAAAAGCTACAGTGAAATTTCAGAAAAACGAAGATATTGTTAAGGCATTGTTTCATTAATATTGTTGTAATACAAATACTTACAAATGTAATTGTGTTCAAATACTATATTCACTGATATGAACTAACAGCGAAAACTGAAATACAGGTTTTAGTTTATTGTATAATAATACAAAAACCATTTGTGCAAAAAAAAAACCGCTACGAATAAATCGTAACGGTTCTAAAAAAGTAGGATATTCAGTTCTGCTTTATGCTTCAGAATCAATTTCTATCGTTTTCTCTTTCATGTCCTCATTTTCCAAAATAATAACATGTTTTTGATTCTTTTTCCTCGATTTCCATTTCATGTAAAGCATGTGTATAATTCCATCAATAAGACCAATTTTTGGTACAATAAAACTCTTTGCCCCTATCGATTTTGCGACATCAATATAAATTCCTGCGGCATGAGTTATTACGTCTGCTCTGTCCTGTTTCAGTTTGTATGTTTCAATTCGTTCGTCAACAGTGAGTTGATTCAACTTTTCATTAATTGATTCTAATGCCGTAACTGATAATTTTCGGTCTTTGCGAACCTGGGCTAATGTATTGAGCTTAATTATATTGCCACCTGAACCGATTATGTCGTTTATTGCATATTGTTCTTTAAGTTCAAATAAATCTGAATGAAGTCTGTCGTATTCCAAACTATCCACTTTATTGAATAATAAACGTACTGTGCCAATTTTGTAGGAAGTTGACTGTACAAGGTCACCATTCGAAATGATGCTGATTTCGGTGCTACCGCCGCCCACATCTACAAACATATAATTTTGCTGGTCGTTCAGATTGTACGCAAAATGACTTTCGTAAATTATAATTGCTTCTTCTTGTCCATCAATAATTTCAATCTTTATATCTGTTTCACTCTTGATTTCTTTCACAATATCTTTTGCGTTTTTTGCTTCGCGCATAGCGGCTGTAGCGCAAGCTCTGTAATCCGTCACTTCATACACTTTCATTAAATGCTTAAACGACTTCATAACTCTCATTAGTTGTTTGCGCTTATCGTCGTTGATTTTGCCGGACACAAATGATTCCTGACCCAGACGTAAAGGAATACGTATCATCAATTCTTTATTGAATGTCTCGGTTTGATCCTTTGGCGAAATGCTCATTATCAGGAGACGAACTGCATTAGATCCAATGTCTATGGCAGCAAATTTTATTCTTTCCATTATATATATGTTTTAAAAATTATCGTTTAGCTCTTAAACTCGTGATTTTGTAAATTGGTTTTGTAAAATTTATACAGTTCTTCCTGCGATCTGAAAGGAATTTCTGACTCTGTTTTATGTAGTTCGTTACTTCCGGAGCCGTCCACAACACGAGCTTTTGTGTTATCGCGGAGTCCGTACTCTATGGTTCTAAGAAGCTGTTTTTGAATATCGGTATCGTAAACCGGAGCGTACACTTCAATTCGATTATCTAAATTGCGTTCCATCAAATCTGCCGAACCAATAAAGTATTTTTCGTTTCCGCCGTTGGCAAAAATCATTATTCGCGAGTGCTCTAAGTATCGATCAATTATTCCATATACCTCGATATTAGCACTTAAATTTTTGATTCCCGCCATAATTGAACAGTTACCCCGAACCAAAAGTTTTATTGATACACCTGCATTCGACGCTTGATATAGTTTTTGTATTATTTTTTCATCCACTATATGGTTTACTTTTATTAAAATATAAGCCGGAAGTTTCTTTTTTGCGTTGTCAATTTCGGTTTTTATCAGGCTGAGTATTTTCTTGCGTGTATAATTGGGCGAAACTATTAATTCTTTGAATGTAGGATTCATATACGGATGTTCAATATAATCAAAAACAGTTATAACTTCATCAACAATCGATGTGTTAGCAGTCATTAACGTAAAGTCCGTATAGACTGATGCTGTTCCTTCGTGAAAATTTCCGGTACTTATGCAAGCAATGTTACCATTTTTTGCTGTAATAAGCGCGAGTTTCGAATGCACTTTCAATCCTTCTACCCCGAATAAAACTTTTATTCCAGCGTCCTGCATTTTCTGAGCCCAGTTTATATTCGATGACTCATCAAATCGTGCAAGAAGTTCCACAATAGCTGTAACCTTTTTACCATTCATTGCAGCACATATA
>CAYNHC010000052.1:0-16215 GCA_964396705.1 uncultured Paludibacter sp. | reverse complement strand
ACTATTTTACGGCACTATTGCCGCATAATGTTAAATACTTTTTACCGAACTATTGGGAGATAAAACGTCCTGAAAATTTAGTAACCCCTTGTTTATCTCAGGGAGGTTTCTGGCAATAAACAAAGCTCCATTACCAAACGCTTCTCTGGCAATTGATTCATGGGTTAAACGTACAGTCTGATATGGAAATCCGAAAATTATTTCGTGTTTGCCAACTATTCCACCGGCTCTTACCGAATTAATTTTATTGTTATCTAACTTGAGCGCTTCTGCAATTTTTATAGCAGTGCCGGATATTCCTTCTTTTCCTTTGAAATGCTCTTCAATTATTGCAATGTCAACTTCGGGAGCAATTTTTTTTAATAATTTTGAAACATAGAGTAGGTAATTTACTCCTAAAGTAATGTTGGGGCTCCAGAAAACGATAGTTTGATTTGAGAGTTCTTTTAAATATTCAATGTCTTCCTTTTTATAATGAGAAATGGCCGAAATGATTTTAATTTTGGCATTGGCAGCAAATTTTCCATAAGTAAAAATGCCAGTTCTGGATGAAAAATCAATAATAATATCAACCGGATTATTCGTAATAAATTTTTCAATATTATTATTGGCAACAGAGAAAATTTTTCCAGCTTTTACACTGGCAGGTACACCAAGATACTCGGTAATGCTCCGGTTTTCAAGTAGCGGTCGACTACGAAGTACCCACTCTAATTTAAAATCGTTACTGTTCAAAATAACGTTGGCTACAGCTTTTCCTGTTTTACCAAATCCAATCAATCCAATTTTCTTTTTCATATTTAATTAGTATTTTTATAGATATACAAGTTAAGCAATAGTGTGATATGATGATTGCCTACAAAATAATTAAATTGCTTAAATTCATATTGTTTGCAATTGAGTTGTTTGTAAACACATGTAAATCTATAAATTAAATTTAAAAAAAGATGTTCTCTTTAATATCTTTGCACTTTCTTTTGGAAAATTTACGTAAAATTTTGGATGTAAAAAACCGGATAGTCAACATTAATTGAACTACCCGGTTTTTCATGAAGATGTGATATTTTTACGACAAAAACGATATAAGCACACCAGCTGCAACTGCTGAACCAATAACACCCGAAATGTTACTTGCCATGCAATATTGCAGAATATGGTTAGTTGAATCGTGTTTCAGTGCCATTTCGTTGGCAACGCGCGAAGCCATCGGTACTGCGCTCAGACCTGTTGCGCCAACAAGTGGGTTGATTTTCTTTTTTGCAAAAAGATTGTAAATTTTCACTGCTACAATTCCACCTGCAATCGAAATGGCAAAAGCAATAAACCCTCCTACAACAATTCCCAAAGTTTTTGGCGATAAGAATACTTCTGCGGTCATAGTAGCACCTACGCTCAGACCAAGAAAAATTGTTGCAGTATTCATAATTGCACCGGTAGCAGCATCAGCTAAGCGGAATGTAGCTGAACCAATTTCTTTTACCAAATTACCAAACAAAAGCATACCCAACAATGGAACCGACGAAGGAACAAATATGGCTGTAACACAACCCAATACAATAGGGAAAATAATTTTTACAGCTTTGATATTTTTAATCGAATGTTTGGGCGGATATTCTTTATCCATTTGGCGCATGTTGATTTTGAATTCCTTTTTTGTCATTAAAAGATTAGCAACAAGCGGAATAATAACCGGAACAAGTGCCATGTACGAATAAGCCGCGATGGCAATCGGTCCTAATAAATGTGGCGCAAGTTTAATGGTTGTATAAATAGCTGTAGGACCATCGGCGCCACCGATAATTCCTAACGAAGCAGCTTCTTTCAGTGTAAAGCCCAATAGTACAGCAACTAAGAGTACCGAGAAAATTCCAATTTGCGCGGCTGCTCCAAACATTGCCAATTTCAGGTTACGTAGCATGGGTCCAAAATCGGTCAAAGCGCCAACACCCATGAAAATAATCGGCGGTAAAAATCCTGTTTTAATAAGCCCATAATACAAATAGTTCATAATGCCATATTCGTGAGCAATCTCAAACAGGTTTTTGTATCTTCCATCTTCTAAAGCAATATTTTCTGCAGGAACGATGCCCATTCCGCCACCCGGAAAGTTAGCTAATAAAACTCCGAACGCGATGGGAACCAACAACAGCGGTTCATAGCCTTTTTTAATACCCAAGTAGAGTAACACAAAAGCAATAATCCACATCAAAGCAACCTGAAAGGAGAATCCTCCCAGCGCAGTCATGTCATATAATTTTGATAATATTTCTTCCATCTTTGTTATTGAAGTTTAAATAACACATCATCTTCCTGTACCGAGTCGCCATTAACAAAACCGATTTCTACAATTTTTCCGGCTTTGTCCGACGAAATGGCATTGTAGGTTTTCATCGATTCGATATAGCAAAGTAAATCGCCTTTAGCAATCACGTCACCTATTTGGATGGCTGTTTCGGCCGAACTGTTGGTCAGGTAAAATTTACCTTCGAGTGGAGCAACCACTTCCTGAACTTCTCCTTTAGGTGCAGCAGTAGGTTTTACATCTTCTGCTTTTGGGACATTCGGAGCAGTAGTATCACTAAATCCTATATTCACAATGAATTTTTCGCCATTTACTTCTACCTGAACACTTTGAGGTTCAATTTGTGCGCCTTCTTTGTAGTTCTTCTTTTTGGCTTTAGCTGCAGCTAATTCAGCTTCGAAATCGGCTTTTGCTTTGCCCGATTTGAAGGCTCTGTATTGCTCAGGATGCATTGCTAATTCAAACAATTCTTCATCATCTTGTCCTGCATCCCAGCCATTCTCCACCAATTCTTTTCTGAATGAGTCTAATTTATCAGGATACAAATCCTGAGGATCGCCGGTGTAAAATTCACGACCTTGTTCTTTGGCCAACGCTTTAATAACAGGATCCACATCGCCCGGAAGTTTTCCGGCTTTGCCTAAAATCATATCCCAGATATTGTCGGCGATCATTGTCCAGCGTTCTTTTCCTTTTGTTAATTGCATAAGGTTGAACATGGCTAAGTTTTTCACGTATTGCGAAAATGGTGTTACCAGCGGCGGATAACCTACGCGAGGCCAAACATAAGCTACTTCGTCGAACAGCTTGATTAGTAACTCATCGATAGTAATTTCAGACTGACCTTTTTTTACCAACGATTTATTTACACTTGATAAATTGTCTTTCAAATCGTTCATCAAACTACCCATCATGCCACCGGGTAAACCCGAAGCAATAAGCAATGATTGTAATCTGCGGTTCGACTCAGGAATGAAATAACCCAGAAAATCGTCCATAAATTCTTGTGTCAATGCCCTGGCACGCATGTAAGCAGCCATGTCAATTTCAGGAACTTTGAAACCGGCATCGCTGAGCATTTCCTGAACCATAATCACATCGGCATGACCTGTACCCCACGAAAGCGGTTCCATGCCCACGTCAATAATGTCGCAACCATTCCGACAAACTTCCAGAATTGAAGCCGGCGTAAAGCCCGGACCAGTTTGTCCGTGGTATTGAATAATTATGTTTGGATATTTTGTTTTGATATAGTTGACAATTTTCCCCAATGTGGCCGGGCGACCAATACCAGCCATGTCTTTTAAACAAATTTCGTCGGCTCCACCAGCCACAAGTTGATCAGCAAGATCGCAATAATATTTGATGTTATGCACTTCCGAAACAGTTATCGACAAAGTAGCTTGCGCAATCATTCCCGCTTCTTTTGCATATTTTATCGAAGCAATAATATTTCGCGGGTCATTCAGTCCACAAAAACAACGGGTGATATCTGTTCCCTGAGCCTTTTTTACTTTGTAAAATAATCTGCGAACATCCGTTGGAACAGGACTCATACGCAAACCATTCAACGAACGGTCTAACATGTGAGTTTGTATGCCAGCTTCGTTAAACGGACGACACCATTCACGTACTGCAATATTCGGATTTTCGCCAAAAAGCAGGTTAATTTGTTCAAAACCACCACCATTTGTTTCAACTCGTGCAAAACATCCCATTTTTATAATTTCGGGAGCAATACGTACCAATTGATCTACACGAGGCATATATTTTCCCGAACTCTGCCACATATCGCGATAAACCAATGAAAATTTGATTTCTTTCTTCATATTATTATGTTATAATTTTTTTATGTTTGTTACTTTACCTTTTCCTTTGGTAGCGATATCAATGGCGGCTGCAATGGCTGCATAGGTATTGTTCGAAGGTTCATTGCTTTTCTTTACTTTTATGATTGCAACTTCTTCAGGTAAGTATTTGTTTGATAGCCTGATGATAACATTCCCGATTCCCACAATAAGAAAAAGGATGAAAAATACGGTAATCATTCCCACAAACATGATGGAAATGGCTTCATTGATTGGTTCCATACTATTATATTA
This sequence comes from uncultured Paludibacter sp., assembly GCA_964396705.1. GTDB lineage: Bacteria > Bacteroidota > Bacteroidia > Bacteroidales > Paludibacteraceae > Paludibacter. The sequence goes on along the minus strand of CAYNHC010000052.1, from coordinate 11,811 downwards.
ATTTTTTGTGAATTTTTACTTGAAAGTATCGTGAGGATTAATAACAATTCCTTACGAATTGTTACAAAAACATCTCATTTGTTGATTAATTGTGCAAATTTAATGTTTTTATTTGATAGATTTCTGCAAAACATCAAATAATATTTGCCATTAACAATTTTTCAAATAATAAGCCCAAAAGTTATAGGTAAGACTTTTGGACTAAATACTTCCGGTTTCTAATTGTTGCTGCATTATATATTGCAAACAGACGATATAGTTTTGATTATCCAAATATTTGATGAGAAATTTTTAAAACAAAAAAAGCAGGAATTCATCATTAGAATGAATTCCTGCTTGGATTTATCTGTTTGTAAAATACTTAACCTCTAATCTTGTCGAGAAGAAAATTCAGTTCTTTCACTTCGTTTTCCGTTAAATTACCTAATAAAGTATCCACTTTTTTCTCACATTCCAACATGCTACCCAATAATTCCAGACCTTTCTCCGTAATTTCTACCGATTTTTGACGGCGATCTGTTGAATTTTCGCAGCGTGTAACCATTTTCTGAAGAAATAATCTGTCCACAATACGGCTAACGTCTGAATCTTTATCGAGCATTCGTTCTTTTATAAAACCAATGCTGAGAGGTGCTTCCGAACGGAAACCACGTAGAATTCTAAGAACATTGTATTGTTGTTCTGAAATGTTATGCTTCTTTAAGGCCTGAGTAAATTCATACGCCAACTTGCGGGTGGTGTAATTCAAATTTATCATTCCTTTATGATATTCGTTTCTGAATCTGCCTTTTATTTCTTCTTCAAGGGTCATTTTATTTTAATTTAAACAGTTCAGGATGACGGAGAAATGCTACTACCCAAACAAGGATAAGAACTACACTCGGCATAATAATGCTTGTTGCTCCTGTCATGTGAATAATAATGGCGCCGCCCATATACGAACTCAGCAATAAAGTGCCAAATTTAGTTGTTTTTGGAATTAAAAACAACAGAGCCGACACAATTTCGCCAATGGAGATGATTGTTCCCCAGTCGCCTAATTTCATTTGCACCATATTTTCAGGATGCATTAATTTTTGGCTTGCACTAAATAAGTAGAGTGCTGTTAGTAAACCGGCAATAATCCATCCCGAAATATTTCTTACTTTTGAAACATCCATGTTTTTTTGATTTCTTGTAAATTGATTGATAATTAAAGTTTTGCATGGCTGCCATCGCAAAATGCACCATTCTTCGAATGCTTACAACCACACCAGGCTACTGTTTTGGCTTCGGCAATTTCTACTTTCTTAGGTACAAAGCTTGTTCCTTTGTGCGATCCATCGCAAAACGGTTGGTTTTTGCTTTTACCACATGTACAGAAATAATATGTTCCTGCTTCAACGTCCATTACATAAGGACCTTTTTTTGCAATTTCTTGATTTTCCATTTTCTTAATTTTTTGTAGCTCGAAGATGTTCAAGCATTGTTAGTATTTATAATTGTGATGCAAAGATATGTTTAAACATTATATGTTGCAACATATAATGTATTAAAAATATTTAATTTGCTTGTATTGCGTTGATATTAAATGTAGTATGCTTGTAGTGATTTTGATTGTTTTCAGATAGATAGTGTTATGGGCAGTAAAGGTAAAGATTGAAATATGGCAAGGTAAACTTTTTCAAAAATATCACAGAAGGATTAATTTTTCAATTTCTTGTATTGATAGATAGCCACTATGCCTGAAAATTTCCTTTCCCGTGCTATCCAGAAAAATCTGTGTTGGAATAGTAGCAACACCGTAATAAGTCAAATATTCCTGATTTTCGGGTAGCATGACATTGTAAAAAACCACGTTGATGTTGTCGCCGTGGTTTTTTCGTGCTTTGTCCATTACGCCTTCCATACGCATACAAGCCGAGCAACTTTTTGCTCCGAATTCAAGAAAAGTGTACTGGTAGGATTTGTTGCTTTTGGAGTAATTGTAAAGTTCGTCGAGTTTTGCCTCTGTACTCAAATTGTTTTGGGCTGTATTGCCTTGCTTCACAATTTTTGAAACATAGTTTTCCATATTTTGCTTATTGAATAGCAAAACAGCGAAAAACAAAACTGACGAAAGTAAAGCAACAACGGACAACGCTCCCCTTTGCTTAGTAGATAACTTCAGTTTTAGCATACACTTCATTAATAAGGTTTTCCGTAACAGGTGTCTTTCCCTTTTCGTAACCCAAATCCGTCAAGCGCAAATGATTGAAATTTTCAATTCCTGCTTTTTCCAAAATCTTTTTAGCACAATCTTTCGGACAGCCGTCTATTGCCAACACGTTTGCTTTTTTGAATGCATCAATCAAAGGCTGATCGTCAATGGCAATCATTGTCAAACAATTCATTTTGCGCACTTTGTTATCGCGTAGTTTGCGAGCTATCACATCCGACAATTGTCCTAAATCAGAAGCCCCGGAGCAACTTACGACATTGTATTCGCTTGTTCCACAGAGGCAAGCGGCCTGTTGTTTTGTTCCCATAAATTCTATAGTATTATATTGAATAAATAACCTAATATCATAATAAACAGAGAAATCGTTCCAAAGAAAATTCCTATCAGTTTCCAGGTCATAACCTTTTTTAGTAATGTGGCTTCGGGCAATGAAAGTCCAACAACAGCCATCATAAACGCTATAGCCGTTCCAAGTGGCACTCCTTTCGCAACAAACACCTGAATTACAGGAACAATTCCGGCAGCATTAGCATACATTGGAACCCCTAAAATTACTGCTAACGGAACGGCATACCAACGGTCGGCCGACAGATATTGAGCAAAAAAGTTTTCGGGTACATATCCGTGCATGGCTGCACCAATGGCAATTCCGATTAGTACATATACCAGTACTTTACGCACTATATCCCAACCATCTTTAATAATATAAGGCAATCTATCAATAAAAGGTGTTTTTTCACCCTGCCAGGTTTCAGTTTCCTTTTCAGAATCAGCCTGTATTTGTTTTACCCAGTCGCTCAAATATCGTTCAAGTTTAAATTTCCCAAGAATATATCCGCCAACCATTCCCAATAAAATTCCGCTTCCGGCATAAATCAGCGTTGCTTTCAGTCCAAAAAGTCCCAGAAACATGGCCACCGCTACTTCATTGACCAAAGGCGAAGTGATCAGAAAAGCAAAAGTTACACCCAATGGAATTCCGCCTTTTACAAAACCTATAAACAGCGGAATGGACGAACAGGAACAAAAAGGCGTAATAGCTCCAAAAAATGATGCAAAAAAATATTGCAGACCATATAACTTTTTAGTTGTCAGATAATTTCTCAACCTATCAATAGGAAAATAAGCATTTACTACTCCCATCAGCGAGCTAATCAGAAACAATAAAATAAGAATTTTAATGGTATCGTAAAAAAAGAAATTTACAGAAGTTCCCAAATGCGAATCAGGATTCAACCCCAACAAGTCAAAAGTGAAAACATCTACAATCTTTTGTAAAAAATAGTACAACACAACGAGAGCAGGTAAAATCGTAAATACTGCGATTAATAGCCTGATTTTTTTATTTTTTTCCATTTAATACTGATTTATGTTCGCAATATGACGAACAATTTAATTTTAAAAAAACCACATTCTACTTAAAAAATGTGGCTATTTTTTCTTTTTCATTCCCCCTTCGGGGGTTAGGGGGCTAAAAATATTACTACATAATAAATTCCTACCCCAATAAAAATAACCGAGACTACTCTGCGAAACCAAAGTTCAAAAATTTTAATTCGGTTGTACAATTTTCCAACATTGCCGACTGCATATGCAAGCAACCAGGCAAAAATAATTACAGGTAATCCGGTTGCTATTGCAAATAATACAGGCAGATACAAACCACTAGCACTCGCAACAGTTATGGGTATCAGCATTACAAAATACAATACGCCACTATACGGACAAAATGCCAGTGCGAAAACCATTCCGAGCAACAAAGTACTCCAATAACTGCCTTTGCTTTTCTCTCCAATTTTATCAGTTAAGCCTGATAATCCCGGAAATTTAAGTTTAATTACATCGAGCATAAACAATCCTATCAAAATCATTACAGGGCCTAACAATTTTTCACCCCAACCCTGAAACAGCATGGAAACATTCATTTTGCTGGCACCGAAAAAGATGATTAGTGCCAAACCCGTATAACTTATCGCTCTTCCAAGCGTATAAACCAATCCGTTGATAAATACCCGTTTACTATCTTTCAGGTCGCGACTTATAAACCCGATAGCTGAAATGTTGGTTGCCAAAGGGCAGGGACTGATAGCTGTCATCAATCCTAACACAATTGCGGTAATAAAAGAGTATTGCGTATTATCTAAAATGTTTTGCAGAATCTCCATTTTTTAAATAGTAAATGGTAAATAAGTAAATAGTAAATTAAAGCAAAGCGTCTATCGTCTTTTTAACCTCAGTTTTCAGTTTGTCAGGACTGTTTTTGGCATACATAAAACCCTTATCGGTAAGGTCGATGCGCTTACCATTGGTTATAAAAAGCAAAGACTGACCTTCAGCCTGACATTTTTTTGCAATGGTTTCACTCTCTTTTTCATCCAAATTTATTGATTTAAATGTAATCTGACCTTTTTTAAACTGAGCAGGGTACATTTCGGCAATAGCTTCTTTAGTTACAGTTTCTACCGCATTGCAAGTGATACAACGACGAGTGTAATGAAAATAATAAACATCAATCTTGTTACTGACAGAAGTTGCGGCTTTTGTTGTTTTTTTGTTTTGAGCTTCAAGTGATAGGTTACTCATTAAAAACGTAAGTATTAAACTGAAAAATACGATTCGTTTCATAAAGATGTTAGTTTGAAAGATTAATATTTTGATAATACTTGTTTAATTTCATCTGCCGACGGAATGCGTCCTTTTATTTCTACTTTTCCATTTACTACCAAAGCAGGAGTTGACATTACATTGAATTTCATTATTTCCATAATGTCTTCTACTTTCGATATTTCTGCTGAAAAGCCATTTTGTTCTACTACCTCGCGGGTGATTTTCTCGAGTGTTTTACACTTTGGGCAGCCTGTACCCAGAATTTGAATGTTCATATTGTTGATGTGTTAATGTGATGAAGTATTGATATGATAATTAAGAAGCGCAACAAGTTGTTTTTTCTTTCTTTGTTTCAAAAAATGCGCCAAAGAATGCTTGTGCTTTCTCCCAATTTTTGCGGTTAATACAGTATTTTACTTTTGGTGTTTCTATTTCGCCCTGGATAAGTCCGGCATCTTTCAGCTCTTTCAAATGTTGCGAAACTGTGGCTTTAGCAATAGGCAATTCATTATGAATGTCGCCAAAATAACAACAATCTAACGAAGCGAGGAATTGTAAAATAGTAATTCGCGCCGGGTGTCCCATTGCTTTTGCAAATCGGGCGAGTTGTTCATTGTCAATGGTATAATCTTTATTTTTGCAGCTTTCCATGATAAAATGTATCTGTTTGTTTGTAGTTCGCAAAACTACGAACAATAATTGAAATAAGCAATACTTTTTGTATTTTCTATTTGAAGTTAATTTTTCTCGAATTCTCTCTACCATAACCGTGTATAAACATGGTGTTAGAAGTGAGTTCAATCGTTGCAAATGAAGTGGAGTCGGGGGTGTCAACTACTGATTTGAGGTTTATATAGTAGATGTTATTGTTAACTGCAAAATTTCCGTCATGATGGTGACCGCAGAAATACGCCTTAACGCACGGATATTTCTCCATCAAACGAATAATTTCAATGTCATTTAATGCATTGTCGGCTGATGCCGGATAAACAGGATGATGTCCAAATAAGATGACTTTTTCGTTATTTCGTTGAGCCGTAGATAAAGTGTTAGTCAGCCAGTTCATTTGTTCTGACCCAATTCCACCGTTCCACGGAAGTATATTTTTTCTATCAGCATTTTTCAAAGTAGAAATGATTGAATCAGATAACTGTGCTTGTGTCGAATTGGCGGGGTGTGAGTATTTGCTGATGTCATTTGTGTTTAGAATTATAAAATTCCAGTTCTGTATTTTGAAAGAAAAATAATCATTTTTCTGCTCGTGAATGGCGTTTAATGAGTCTTTTGTTGCATCGTGGACATTGTAGTCATGATTTCCATAGGCAAAGTAGCAAGGTGTTTTCAGGTTTTTGAATAAGGGTAGAATGCTGTCAAAGCTATTGATGTTACGGTCAATCAAATCGCCGGTATGAAGTATGAAAGATAAATTCATCTCGTTTAGTGAATCTAATGCTTGTCGAGTCTTTCTTAATGAATGGCTATAAAACCTTGTTCCGGACGGAGGGCAATTGCAATATTGAATATCTGTGATTAATCCGAATTTTATTGTATCGTTGACATTGTTGCCAGCTTCAAGTTTCTGAGTATGAAGTAGAAAAACGACGGTAATTATCGAAAAATATGTGTGAACTATTGATATTCTCATTATATGAATATGTATTAATTGTTGATGCAAAAATGCAAACATTATTTCATTCTGCAATTTTCACCAAAGCATTTCTAAAATGCAGTATTAAGTTTAATCAAATCTTGTGTTTTTCGCCAAAAAAACCAAAGCAGAATTTACTTTTAATAAAAAAAATCATTACATTTGTTCCTTTAAAAATAAGAACCTAACAATAAAATCATAAGAATATGAAATTCATTGTATCAAGCACCGAATTATTAAGTCATTTACAAGCAATAAGCCGGGTAATTAACAGTAAAAATTCACTCCCTATTTTAGATAATTTTTTGTTGCAAATTGAAGGCAACACTCTAACTATGACAGCTTCTGATATTGAAACTACATTGATTACTTCGATGGAAATTGAAAATGCTGAAGGTGAAGGAAAAGTTGCTGTTGCATCACGTTTATTGCTCGATACATTAAGAGAGTTTCCCGAACAGCCACTTACTTTTACAGTAAACGACAGTAATCTGGCCATAGTAATTTTCTCTTCGAATGGTTCATATAATTTTATTGGTCAGAATGGCGACGAATATCCCCGCTTACCACAAATACAAGAGAATGCAAGAGTTTTAACCTTGCCGGTTGCACAACTTTCAGCAGGAATCTCAAAAACTTTATTTTGTACAGCCGATGACGAATTACGTCCGGTGATGAATGGTATCTTTTTCGATATAATGAAAGAGGATTTGACTTTAGTGGCTACCGATGCTCATAAATTGGTACGTTTCAGAACTACGCATACTTCAATCACTTTAACCGAAGAAGAAGAAAACGTAAACTTTATCCTGCCTAAAAAACCGTCGAACATGTTGAAAAATATTTTACCGAAAGAAAACGGTGAAGTTGAAATAAAGTTTGACTCAAAAAATGCATATTTCAAATTATCGAATTATACCATGATTTGTCGTCAGGTGGAAGGTCGTTTTCCAAATTACAACGGTGTGATTCCTAAGACAAATGCTTATAAAATTATTATCGATCGTTTGACTCTACTCAATGCACTGAAACGCGTATCAGTTTTCTCAAATCAGGGAAGTAATTTGGTGAAACTGGACTTCAGTGGAAATCAAATTCATATATCGGCTCAGGATATTGACTTCTCAATTTCAGCAGAGGAAACTATCAATTGTCAGTTCGAGGGCGATCCGATTAAAATTGGCTTCAAGTCTGCTTTTCTCATTGAGATATTGAACAATATTAATGCTAAGGATATCGTTCTGGAAATGACAGATCCTTCGCGTGCAGGACTGATTCTTCCATTCGAAAATGAAGCTAACGAAGAAATTTTGATGCTTCTAATGCCAATGTTATTAAATGATTAAATAAGAAACAAGAATCAAGAGCCAAGAATCAAGACTTGATTTGGCAATAATAAAATATACAGAAAGGTCTAAGGTCGAAAGTCTTTAGACCTTATTTATAAAGTTTAGATAAAATAATAACGAAACAGAATTCAAACCAGCGCAAGTCCTGATTCTTGGCTCCTGATTCTAAAATCTCATAAAATGAAGCTCCAACTTAAAAATCCAATTGTATTTTTCGATCTCGAAACCACCGGAACCAATATTGTTTCAGACCGTATTGTTGAAATCTCTTATCATAAAGTTTCGCCAAACGGACGTGAAGAAACTAAAACAATACGTGTGAATCCTGAAATGCCAATACCAAAAGGAGCTTCTGATATACATGGAATAACTGATGCAGATGTTGCCGATTGTCCGGTATTTAAAACTGTAGCTAAAGAAATTGCACGTGATATTGAGGGTTGTGATTTGGCAGGATATAACTCAAACCGTTTCGACATACCGTTGTTAGCCGAGGAGTTTCTTCGTGCTGAAGTGGATATTGACCTTATGAAACGTAAATTTGTAGATGTTCAGGTTATTTTTCATAAAATGGAAGCTCGTACTCTTGGAGCTGCTTATAAATTTTATTGCGAAAAAGATTTGGTGGGAGCTCATGGTGCTGAGGCTGATACATTGGCAACTTATGAAGTTTTAATGGCTCAGTTGGATCGATATCCTGAATTGAAAAATGACATTGAATATCTTTCGAAATTTACAACCCAGAACAACAATGTTGATTTTGCAGGTCGAATGATTTATAACGACAAAGGGGAGGAAATAATAAATTTCGGAAAGTATAAAGGACAGAAAGTAACTGATGTACTGAAAAATGATAATGGTTATTACGGTTGGATGATGAACAGTGATTTTTCGTTACATACTAAAAAAGTATTGACAAATATAAAATTAAGGAGCTTCAATAAATAACATGGCATAATCATTGTTGTATTATTGGTTACATCAATTAGTACATATAATAAATGAATTTGTTAAAAATCATATTATTAGCATTCGCAGTTATTATTTTGAACATAAATTTAAATGCTCAGGATAATGAATCTACGCCTGAATATGAAGCCACAAAACAAACCGAAAAATTGCAACGCGAATTAAATTTATCGAATACTCAGGTAAAACAAGTGTATGAAATAAATCTAAAATATGCACGAGCCCGACAAAATTCCACTTCCAGAAGCGAGGCAATGGAACGAATGAAAAATAAAGATGCTGATTTGCACAGAGTTTTAAGTAATGAACAAATTAACCAGCTTCAAAACAAAAGGTACGAGCGTTCAAGTTTCCAATCGGCAAATCCATCAAATTTTCGATCGCAAGGTCAGACAAATAATTCAAGAACGACCAGTCGCCCGAATAATAATCAGGAATATACAACCCAGCCCCGCAGGAGCACATCGACCATGCAAACTAACAGGAGCAAAACATACAGAGATTCCAATCAGCAACAAAGAAGAGTCGTAACACCATCCGTAAATAATCAAAGAGGCGTACAAACCAACTCTACTCCTCGTTCAACCACCCCTTCATCAAATCAGAATACCGAGAGAAGCAGAAGTGAAACTTCTCCTTCTTCAGGTTCTCAAAGACGATAGAATGGCGAATCAATTTTTCAGATTCAAACAATTTATAGTTTATCATCATCGCTGTGCTATGAAAGTGGGTACCGATGGAGTTTTACTTGGCGGGTGGGCTCAACCTGATGAAAATTCAAAAAATATTTTAGACGTTGGTACAGGAAGTGGACTCATAGCCTTAATGTTAGCTCAGAAATGCGATGCCAATATTCATGCCATTGATATTGATTCAAACGCAATTATACAAGCAAATGAAAACTTCGGGAATTCTCCATGGTTCCACAGACTTCATGCTGAAGAGATATCTTTACAGAATTTCGCATTGAAAAGTGAAATAAAATTTGATTTGATCATTTCAAATCCACCATTTTTTATTAATTCGCTTCAGGCACCTGATAAAGAACGGTCTATTGCACGTCACACAAACGAATTGACTCATAGTGATTTGCTGGACAATGCAAAAAAAATATTAAACAAAACGGGAAGAATCTGTTTGATTCTTCCCGTAAATGAAGGGTTGCAAAATATTGATTATGCTGAAAACATTCAACTGTATTGCAATAAATTAGTGTATGTTTATCCTAAACCCAATGTTCAACCCAAACGCATTTTACTTGAATATTCTTTCACTCCAAAAGATAGAATCGCTTCAAAATTACAAATTGAAACCAACGAACGACATGAATACAGTCCGGAGTTTACAAAGTTGGTAAAAGATTATTATTTGAAAATGTAATTTGTGCTTAAATCAGTTACTACAATAATGCCTGAATTTTTGCGGCAAATACTGATTTCTGTGTTGCACCGATTTGTTTATCAACAAGTTGTCCGTCTTTGAAAAACAGAATAGTAGGAATATTGCGTATTCCGTATTCGTTAGGAGTTTCCACATTATCGTCAACATTTAGTTTTCCGACAACAACTTGTCCTTCGTATTCTTTAGCTAATTCTTCGATAATTGGGCCAACCATACGACATGGTCCACACCATTCTGCCCAAAAATCCACAACAACCGGTTTCCCGCCGTTAATCACTTCCTTGATGTTTTCATCTGTAAATTCTAATGCCATAGCAATTTTAATTTATTAATTTATAATGTATTATTAGTTTTTTCTGATTGTTTATTATATGCTTTCTAAAACACTCTAATTGTAATATTGTTTACAAAACGCATAATATTAATTGAAAAATTTTAATATCAAATCTATCTGAATTTATCAGATATTTTAAATTTCTTTTATCAGTTCTTTCATAATTAATGTCATAAGCGGTTGTACCGAATTGCCAATTTCCTGCACTTCCTCATGAGTAACTTCTACAATTTTTCCCGGAACTCCTAAATCGGTAATAATGGATATCCCGAAGCAACGCATACCTGCATGATTTGCCACAATAACTTCCGGAACAGTACTCATCCCCACTGCATCGCCTCCAATATTTCTGAAATAACGATATTCTGCCGGAGTTTCGAAGGTAGGTCCCGATGTCCCGACATAAACTCCTTCAACAACTTTTATTTTATGCTTTTCTGCAATTGATTTTGCTTTGATAATAAACTCTTTACAATAAGCTTCGCTCATATCAGGAAAACGGGGTCCGAGTTCGTTGTAATTTTTCCCGCGCAATGGATGTTCAGGGAAAACATTGATATGGTCAGTGATAATCATTAAATCTCCTATTTCAAAATCGGGACTCATGCCGCCAGAAGCATTTGATACAAGTAAATTCTCAACACCAAGTGCTTTCATTACACGTACAGGAAAAGTTACAGCTTTCATATCGTAACCTTCGTAATAATGAAAACGTCCCTGCATTGCCAGTACATCAACACCTCCTAATTTTCCTTCAATCAGTTTGCCGCTATGACCTTCAACAGTCGAAACCGGAAAGTTGGGAATAGTATCGTAAGGAATCTCTTTCGTGTCTGTGAGTTGGGTTACTAAATTACCCAATCCAGTGCCCAGAATGATTCCTGTTTTAGGATTTGTGCGTAGTTTTGACTTTAAAAAATCAGCAGTTTCTTGAATTTTCTGTAACATAGTCGGTTATTATTTTTATAAATTCAGTTTCTTTATTATTGAGAATTTTCACCTTTACAGGTAAGCAGTAAAATTTTGATTTTAAATTTTCAGGAATAAATGCATTGTCCACAAGTCTGGCTGCGTCTTTTTCCGTTACAATTATAAATTTTTCTTTAGATGAAAGTTGATTGTATTTTTGTTCAATATTCTTTATGTCTTTTGATTTAAAATCGTGATGATCAGCAAAATTCATTGTTTTAGTAATTTCTGAAAATTCACTCAGTTTTTCTATTAACGGTTGAGGTGAAACTATTCCTGAAACAATTAAAATGCCTGCTTTTTGTTTCTTTATTTCATTCAAAGTAAGACTTTT
>CAYNHC010000051.1:12309-16218 GCA_964396705.1 uncultured Paludibacter sp. | reverse complement strand
ATTACTTTAAGTTTGATTTTTCTGAATATTTTATGTGTTTCAGCTCAAAACGGGAAGTCAGCAAAACAGAACTTCTTCGAATCAATGTCTAAAACTGATTCGGCGAGTGGAGCAAGTGTTAAGTTTTTTCAGGACAAAAGAATTGAGAATTTTGTTGTTGAAAAAAGATATTATTCGGGTGCTCAGTTAACAACAACCGGAAACGGATATAGGGTACAGGTTTTTTCAAGTAACGTGCAACGTACTGCCAAATCCGAAGCATTTAAAATCGAAAAAGAAATTCTGGATCTTTTCCCTGAATATCCTGTTTATGTAAATTACACATCACCGTTCTGGAAAGTACGGGTGGGTAATTTTAGTTCCTATTCCGAAGCACAGTCTTTCAGGGAAGAACTAGTAAAATATTTTCCTCATTTAAAAAGCGAAACTTACACAGTAAAAGACCAGATTAACATTCCGGTTTCAAAATAGCATATGGATTTTAACATCAATCAACCGGTTCCTTTCGAAGCAGAGAAGACCGAAAAAATTGCACATCATTATCAGGAAATTATCAAATTGCTGGGCGAAGATGCTGAGCGAGAAGGGTTATTAAAAACCCCTGAGCGCGTATCTAAAGCTATGCAGTTTCTTATGAATGGATACGAACAAGATCCTGAAGAAATTCTACGCGCTGCTATGTTTACTGAAGATTACCGCCAAATGGTGATTGTTAAGGATATAGATTTCTACTCAATGTGCGAACATCACATGCTGCCATTTTTCGGGAAAGCTCACATTGCATATATCCCAAACCATCAAATAACAGGGTTGAGTAAAATAGCCCGGATTGTAGATGTTTTTGCCCGTAGGATGCAGGTACAGGAACGTATGACAACACAAATAAAGGAATGCATCCAAAATACACTTCATCCATTGGGAGTAATGGTAATACTCGAAGCTCAACACCTTTGTATGCAAATGCGCGGTGTTCAAAAACAACATTCTGTTACCACCACATCCGATTTTACAGGTGTTTTTCAGCAGGCAAAAACCCGGGAAGAGTTTATGAATTTGATTAACAGGTAAGGGTCGGATAGAACAAAATCTTCGAATTATCTTACTTTTAGATAATCTTCCAGACTGATTAAATCACCATCCTGATGTTGAATTTCCTTTGAACTGTACAATCTGGGTATCTGATCAGGCGAAAGCCCGATGTCAATTCCGGTAAGCTCTATTGTAAATTTAATAATATACATAAATACCTTTGGAACAGGTATTATTGTCACTTTCTTTGACAACACTCCACTGATAAATTTTATTAAATCATAATAATCAAAACCTTGTTTACCGTTTAAAGTAATTATTTGATTCATACGATTAGAATTAAAAACTGAATCGATTATTATTCTAACAACATCATCGGCATGTATCGGGTATAATTTGCTTTTTACATTGAGTGGACATAAAATAAATTTCTTACACTCAATATCACTGATTAGCTTTTGTATTCCTTCTTTTTTCGCAATTCCAAACACCTCAGCGGGTCTGAATATTAGCCAGTTTTTTAAATTTTCACGAATGTATTGTTCGGCTTGTAATTTTGAGAGTCCATAAGCTCCGCTTTTTTCTCCGGCAGTTCTTGAGCTTATAAAAATAAATTTTTCTACATTGTTCAGTTGAGCGGCATTTACCAGATTAATTGTTCCCTGCACATTAACTTTATAATAATCTCCGGGGTTTATTTTATGTGTAACAGCAGCAGCATGTACAACAATTTGAACGTCCTTTAATGCTTCATTTACAAATTTCGTATCGCAAATATCTCCTTTTAAAATGGTAACAGATTTATTTTCCGTAAAATTTTTATTGTGCGAAACGGCCAGAATATCATAACGTTCTGAGTCAATATTACGAATAAATTTTTGCATCAATTCTGATGATGCGCCCGTAATTAAAATTTTAGTTTTTATTTTCATCTTTAATAAAAAACTCTTTGAACCTGTAAATAATCAGATTTTCTAAAAACTCAAAATTTGCTTCAATTTTCACAAACGATTTACGGGTATTTATCTCCTGAAATTCAACAGGAAACTCCTCAAATGTGCATTTAAGCCTTCTTATATTAATCATTATTTCAGCATCAATGAACCAACCTGTCGATTGAAGATTCATTTTTTCAAAAACTCTGCGTGCTATTATTTTAGGTTTTGAATTTATATCCTTTGATTTTAATCCGGGAAAAAACGAATTAAACAATAAATTAAATGCCCTTGAAATAATGGTTCTGTATAATCCATCATATCTGATATTACGATAGGTCTTCACCATATCCAGATTCTTTTTCTTGATGAGATGATACGCTGTCACAACACTCTCAATCGGAAATTGTCCGTCTCCATCGATTACACAAATATACTCTCCTTCCGAGTTTTTCATTCCTTCGAGCATATCCCAGCCCATCATTCCTTCTTTTGGTTTTGCGATAGCTTTTATTCTATTGTCCTTTGCAGCAAGGTCATTTACAATTTCTTTTGTTCTGTCGTCCGATCCGGGAATATAGTTACCAACAAGTACAATCTCAAATCGATTTTTAAGTCCCTCCAATAAACCAATAAGTTTATCAACAAGAGGAATAATGTTTTCTTCGGACCTGTAACATAGAACAACAAGCGATAAATCGATTTTTTGAATCATACCTTTAATATGGCTGAGTGAGAATTTCTGATTTCTAAAATATATTTCAGGCTTTAAATGTGTAATATTTGTTGAGAATAAAACTGCTGCCTGTATATGCTGCAATTGACATCAACTGACATAAATAGGAATCGATTGCAGTGTAATGTAACAGCAAATACAGAGCTCCAAGCTGAAATAAATATGATATGGCAAAAATAACAATAAATTTAATAATAGTAGAGCTTACGTTCGATTTGCTTTCAAATGTCCACTTTCTGTTCCAGATAAAACTGTTTGTCAAGCCAACAATATAACCTGTAATATTAGCTACATAATCCGAAGTATTTAATTTTTTAAGCATGATCCAAATTACAATTGCTGTGAGCAAAGTATTTGAGACACCTACAATTCCATATTTAAACAGTTGTATTATGGACTTATTTATTTTCATTCAGGTTGATTTTTTAAACTTTTGTATAAAATTATTTTCACGAACCCTTTTTTAAATTTCTTCTGAGGTTCCCATTTTGTAACAGAATTCAATTCGTGATACAATGAATCATCAATGTTCGAAATAT
Source organism: uncultured Paludibacter sp. (assembly GCA_964396705.1). Classification (GTDB taxonomy): domain Bacteria; phylum Bacteroidota; class Bacteroidia; order Bacteroidales; family Paludibacteraceae; genus Paludibacter. The sequence goes on along the minus strand of CAYNHC010000051.1, from coordinate 12,979 downwards.
TGGAATAAATAAAGTATTTATTTTTTGTATTAACTCCTACAACTTTATCATCGTTTTTTAATTCAACATATTTTCTGTTGCCATAAAAACAAAATCCGGCTGAAATGTCATTATAATTAAGTTCTTGTTGATCGATATAATTAAAACACTCTTTACGAAGTTCATAATAAGGGAAATGAGCAAGCGTATTGTCCCAAGATTTTGAAATTTTATCAGGATAAATCCATAAATGTCCGGTAAGTTCAAAAATCAAAAAAAGTATAAATATCCATTTAATATGCTTTTCGTTCATAATTCGAACAATACTCCACATAGTAAGTAAGGTCAATAAGAAAAATTGAGGTAAAAAATACCGGGCTGAAAATGGCATTTGGGAAATAAATATAAAAAGAACATATATCCCGTTAAGCCCCACAAATATCCCAAATAAAAACCTGATATTTAATTCTGTTTTATGTTTAAATCTGATGATTGTAAACAACGAGTAAATTCCAAACAACCAAATAATAAACCTTCCATTTTCGCCGGATCTGAGAATAAATTCAGCTAAATGCTTTACAATTCCGGTTAAATTTTGGGGAATAGTATAATGTCCACTGTAAGGTGATGTGGAAGTGAAGAACCAACCTTGTGTATATAAATAGGTAGTAAAATATATAATAAGCAGAAT
>CAYNHC010000051.1:8107-12209 GCA_964396705.1 uncultured Paludibacter sp. | reverse complement strand
AAATTGTATATTAATACAATTGCCCATAAAAATGTAAATACATGCGAAACCCAAAGTTGATAGCCGAAAATTTTCCACAAACCGGCAGTTATTAATCCCATTAAAGGAGGATGATAACCTGATGCAGAAATTTCATTTCCTTCAGACGATAATGGAATAATGAACGAATCGAAACCTGATTGATAAAACCAGTGGGCACTTTTTGAAATTAACTGTATATTATCCCAGAAATAAGCATTATTCACACTAAGCATTGTGAGCAAAGTATAAACAGAAGCTACTAAAAGCAAGGCAAAAACATTTTTATATCGAGGTATCATCAGTTGATTTTTTCAAAGACTGAGCAAAATTCACAATCAGGAAAATAATTACTGACAAATATACAAAAAAAGCCGGCTCCATAGGTAAAATTTCGTTGAAACGCGAGCACCTGATATATGAATAAAGTGAGACTGAAAGTATGCTAATGGGTATAAGAATATTTTTTCGAAATACAATAAAGTACAAAATACCAAGTATATCGCCCACATACATATATCTTTCGTGCATTCCTGGCAAGATAAACGGAATTGTTACAGCGCTTATCAGTGCTAACTGAATCCACAATTCATAATTGAATTTGAATTTCTTCTGCGATAAAATAAAACCAGCAAAGAACGTCGAACAACAAGTTAGAATTATTCCTGCCAGTTTCATAATTTCGTAATATTCATTATCAATCCAGATATATAAATTCGGAAATTCGACAGTGAGAAAACGATACTGATTAGCCTGCGAATAATAGGTGGAGAGGAGTTCGGTATAAGGTCTGCCGAAACTTGAAGCAGGAACTATACTGAGCAAGAAAAAAACTGGAATTATTATGAAATAGTACCAGCGTATATTGCCTCTCAACATGGCTACAAAGTATAAAGGCAAAATAAATACAGTTTGAACTTTAAAGGTAAATGCCAGGGCTAAAAAAACCACTGTAAGTAATTGCTTTTTTCTTAATAGAAAATAAATGCTGCCAAACACAAACGATGCGTAAATAGAATCGCACTGTGATAAATATGAACTATTGAGAAGAACAGTGGGCAGTATCGGTACTATTGCTAATGAAATCCAAATAACAAGATTATTTTTGTATTTTAACCATGCAATTTTACCTATAAAGAAAGCTGCAAGAAATTCAAATACAACCGAAATTGCTTTAATTGCATACAGTGGATATAAACCCGTTTTTGCAATTCCTATTAACAGGTAAATATACGTCGGGGGATAATTGTAAAAATTGTATTTCAACGATGAAGTGTAATCATGCGTTTTGATAAATTGAATCCATGGTTCAAAAAAGACAACATAATCACCCGTTGCAACCGGAAATAATGCCAATTTGATCAATAAACCTGCAATTATTAATGCCAACCACGTACTTTTTTTATAGAGCAGTTCTACTATATATTGGGGGATATTGATTTTCACTTTATTGCTCGTTGAATTTTAAAACGTAATAATTACCAAAACATTCTGAAAAAACTACTTTCGAACTGAGGTATGCCATTTCGGTTTTGCTTACAATATGAATGGTATTCTTTACATTTTTGTTTGTGCCGAATGTGTATCGTCCTAAACTTTTCACAGTTCTGAAGCCCGTAATGAATGAACTCACATCATATCTTACAGAACTTCGAAATTCATCGGGATTAATTTTATTGTAAAAACATACATAAATGTATGGCATTTTTATCGAATTTGTAGTAATATTTATGGTGTCGTTCTCATTTATTTTGTCGGCAAATTGAATGGCTTCTTTTAATCCATAAGGAAAATCAGCTGCAACTTTTTCTTTGAAAAATGTGAGATAATATCCACCAAAAAGCAAAAAATACATTGAATACAATCCGATTACAAGAAACTTGTAGTTTTTTTGTAAAGAGGGCTTCAACATTTCTTTTACTTCAAAAATACCGTGAATCACAAAATACAAAAGGGGAATAAATATTATATTTATTCTGTTAATATTTATATGACTTGTTACACCAAGAAGAATTGATGATAACAACCAAGCAACAAAAATATAATGGTGTGGCTCTGTTTTGAATCTCTTATTTTTAAAAATACTGTACAAACCTACTATAAAAAATATTACCGAAATAGGATAAATGGTTCCAAAAGCAGGTATTGCATTGTATTCGTTTCCATCCGACTGAAGAAGCAAAATGCTTAAAAATCGAACGGAATTTTTTGCAAGTGTATATTTAAAATTATCATTGAAAAGATTAAATATTACCGAAGTTCGGTTTTGGTCAAGTCTTGGAATAGTAATGTCTGCAAATTGAATCGGACTCAGATCGAAATGATTTATGAGAACAAATAATATAATGGGAAGAGAAACAATTGTAAAAATAATCAAGCTTATAATCAGGTACTTTTTACTTATTCTTTTTGTAATAAAGAGATAAGGTAGTACCATCAAAAAGAAAAAGGGTAAAACCAGATAAGATATACCATAGGAATACAGGCTAATAGCAAAAAGTAAAAATGATAAAAGGTAATACTTTTGATTTGATGAGTATCCTTTTATCAGAAAAAAAACAGAGGCTAAAAAAAATGGAGGGAAAACATTGCATTCGAGCCCCCAGCGCCCGGACATAATACTCCAGGGAAAAACTGCAAATAAGGCTAATGCAGCTAACGCTTTTTTTCTATCAGTAATAATTCTAAAAAGTAAAAAAAATAGCATTAGTGAAATGCAACTTAAAAGTGCATTTACTATACGGACAGAAAACGAATTAAGCCCAAAAACTTTAATAAATGGAATGGAAAGATATGCGTAAAGAGCATTTTGACCACTTCCCCATGATTTTAAATGAACAGGATAAGAGTCCCCATTTCTATCTATACCTGTTTGCAGGATAGAATAAGCTTCGTAACCGATGGAAGCTTCATCCTGATTGAGTCCGGGTGGTAAGTGGGAGATGCCAATTAATCTGACAGAAAAGCCTAAACTCAGCAAAAGAAATACAAAAAAACAGTATTTCTTTCGGCTATTTATTTCAGTCGATATCAAATTTGATTGCTTTTGTTAATTTATCACCATTATTTTTGTAATCGTACTTTGTGTTCCGTCTTCGGTGGCACAAATTACAAGATAAATTCCTGTATTTACTTTCCTGCCGTGAACATCTTTACCATTCCAGGTAGCAATACTTCCATTCGAAACAGTATTGCAAATAAGGTTACCGTTCAGGTCAGTTATTTTAACCTGTGTGTTTTCTATCAATCCTGTGATAGTAATAATCCCATTATATCCTTCCCGAACAGGATTAGGATATGCATAAACGTTGCTGAATGATCCGGTAGATTCTGCGGCATCACTCTGATACGATACAATTCCCTGACCTGTTCCAAAGAAAACCTCACCTGTAACAGGATTTATTGCAATTGATAAAACATCATTTGACAGTAAGGGACTGTTCGAAACGGTAAATTGCTTGATCATTTTCTGTCCGTTTTCCGACATCAAATAAACACCTGAACTCTCAGTTCCTATCCACTTACGATTTGCACCATCAACGGCAATCGCTTTTATTCTTTCATTTATCAATAAATAATCTGCCTGATTGGTGCCATCTTCGCGTGGTATTTTTACTCTTGAGCAAGAAAAACCGCTACTAAAAGCATTTGTAGTGTTATGAAATAGTAATGGTCCTTGTTCTGTTCCTACCCATATTACCCCATTCTTATCCTGTGCCATAGAATAAATAACAGCAGGAGAAATTATGGCTCCTTCAACATCTGGATCGGGAAATGATTTAAATATGTTATAAGCATCATCGGATGCATCCTTGAGTGTACCCTTGTCATCGAATACAATCACTTCGCCTGAACGTACGGATAAAATCCATTTATGATTTGGATTCTGATTATTAATTAAAATTTTACCCAATGTTTCCTTCCCTGTTGCCGAGGCTTTAAGTTGAATCCATTCTCCTGTATTTAAAAGTACTTTAAGATTATTCGAAACAGCAGAATTCGCAACAAATAAATTTCCTTGTGAATCAAAAACACCTCCATCTAATCTTGTATATGTATTCGGCAAAGTTGCAGCCAAAGGGTG